>QFPD01000120.1 GCA_003248845.1 Microbacterium sp.
CGTCGACGAACCGGGGCTGGCGGTCCAGTACCGGCGCGATCGACTGCAGCACCTCGTGGACGGCCTGCTGAAATTCGGGCTCGTGCGGGTTCCGGTCGGTGACGGTGTCGTAGACGCTCGAAACGGAGGGGGGCAGGGCGGCGAGGGTGTCGGTCACGGTGGAGCTCTCCGGCCGCGGTCGGGTGGGGCAGATGTCGTCGGGAGGGGTGCGCGCGGCCTGTTTCACCCTAGCGGCGCCACGGGGCGCACTCGACGCGTGTGACATCCCGCCCTACGCTGAGCGGAGGAGGCCCATCATGCAGTTCGAGCACCTCGGAGCGCGTCCGCGCGTCCACCCGGGCGCCGTTGTGGCGCCGACGGCCGTCATCTCGGGAGACGTCACGATCGGCGAGGGGTGTCAGGTCCTCCATGGCGCGGTCCTCACTGCCGAGGGCGGCCCGATCACGCTCGGCGACAGCGTCATCGTGATGGAGAACGCGCTCATTCGTGCGAGCGCGGCCCACCCCGTGCACATCGGCTCGCACGTGCTGGTGGGCCCGACGGCGAGCCTCTCCGGCGCGACCGTCGCCGACGAGGTGTTCCTCGCGACCGGCACCCGCGTGTTCAACGGTGCGCGGATCGGGGAGCGGAGCGAAGTGCGTATCGGCGCCATCGTGCATCTGCGCACGGTTCTGCCGCCCGAGTCGGTCGTGCCGATCGGCTGGGTCGCCGTCGGTGATCCCGCGCAGATGCTCTCGCCCGACCGCCACGAGGAGATCTGGGCGCTGCAGAAGGACCTCGACTTCCCGGGCTACGTCTTCGGACTCGACCGCGAGACGCCCGACCTCATGATCCAGCTGACGGAGCGTTACGGCGCCGCTCTCGCGCGCCACGCTGCGGACCGTCGCCTCGACTGACGACGGCCCGGCGCGGCCTCACCCCGTGTTCTGCAGTCCCGCCGACACACCGGAGACCGATAGCAACAGCAGCCGCTGCCACGGCGCCAGATCCGCTTCGGCCACGTCTCCCGTGCGGAGCGTGCGCAGGGCGCGCAGCTGCAGCAGCGACAGCGCGTCGACGTAGGGGCTGCGCATCTTCACGGCGCGCTGCAGGACGGGTTTGTTCGCCAGCAGGCCGTCACCGCCCGTGATCCGCACGACCCAGTCGGTCGTGAGACGCATCTCCTCCGCGACGAGGTCGGCGAGGTCGCCGCGATCGCCGAGGTCAAGATATCGGCGTGCGATGCGCTCGTCGGCCTTCGCGAGGCTCATGCCGACGTTGTCGATCACCGTGCGGAAGAGCGGCCACTCGTCGTACGCGCGGCGGAGCACCTCGGCATCCCCGACGGCGTCGAGGGCGGTGCCGAGGCCGAACCACCCCGCGAGGTTGATGCGCGCCTGCGACCACGCGAACACCCACGGGATCGCGCGGAGGTCTTCCAGCGACTCGACCGACAGCCCGCGGCGGGCGGGACGCGAGCCCAGAGCCAGCAGGCCGATCTCCTCCATCGGGGTGACCGTCGCGAACCACGACGCGAAGCCGTCGGCCTTCACGAGCGCGAAGAACCGCTCGCGCGACGCGGCATCCATCGTCGCCGCGACGTCGGCGAAGCGGGCGGCAGCCGCACTGTTGCGCTCCTCGATCGAGGGGGCGGAGGCCAGGAGCACCGCCGCCGCGACCTGGTCGATGTGGCGCATCGCGATGTTCGGGTCGCCGTAGCGCGCGAAGATGACCTCGCCCTGCTCGGTGAGCTTGAACCGTCCGTCGACCGAGTGCGGCGGTTGCGCGAGAATCGCCGAGTTCGCGGGCCCGCCGCCGCGTCCGAGCGCCCCGCCGCGTCCGTGGAAGAGCGTCAGCTGGATGCCGGTCTCCTGCGCCCACGCCGCGATCTTCGCCTGCGCTTCGTAGAGCGCCAGGTTCGCGGCGACCGGTCCGACGTCCTTCGACGAGTCGGAGTAGCCGAGCATGACCTCGAGGCGGCGGTCGGTAGCATCCAGCCGCGCTGCGAACTCGGGATGCTCGACGATCTCGGCCATGATTCCGGGCGCTGCCTGCAGGTCGGCGAACGTCTCGAACAGCGGGATCACGTCGAGGACGGGCGGAGTGCCGCCGGGACCGACCGCGAAGCGGGCGAGCTCGTGCACGGCGGCGAGGTCGCCCGCCGACTGCGTGAACGACACGATGTAGCGGCCTGCCGCGCCCGGCCCGTAGCGGTGCTGGATCTGCGCGATCGTGCGGAAGACCTCGAGCACCTCCTCGGCCTGCGCGCTGAGCGCACCGCCGGCAGCACCGGCGTTCTCGCGGCACTCGGCGAGCACTTTGGCGTGCACGGCGGAGTGCTGGCGCACCTCGAGCTCGGCCAGGTGGAATCCGAACGTCTCCACCTGCCAGATGAGCTGCTGGAGGTGGCCGTACGCCTGGCGCGGCGCCCCGGCGGCGACGAGCGAGCCCTGCACGACGGTGAGATCGGCGAGCAGTTGACTCGGCTCGCGATAGCCCAGATCGGCGTCCCGGCGGCGCGTCGCGACGATCCGGCGCGTGATGAGCAGCAGGGCGCGCTTGTGGGGCTCACCCTTGGCGCGCTTGGCGGCGTCGGCGGCGCCGTCCTCGTCGGCGGCAGCGAGGCGCTGCAGGAGCGCGTTCAGCGCCGCGCTCGGCGGCGTCGTGTCCTCGGCGAGAGTCAGCGTCTTGGCGATGCGCCCGGCCGAGTTCGCGAGGCCGAGCAGCACGTGCTCCGCCGCGATCCCGGCGGCCTTCTTGGTGACGGATGCCGTGACGAACGGGTTCCCATCGCGGTCGCCGCCGACCCACGTGCCGAGACGAACGAACGGGCGCACGACGGGCGCACGGCTGCCGGCGCCCGGCCCCTGCAGGGCGTCGTCGACGCGCCGGTACACGTGCGGGACAGCGGTGTAGAGGGTCTCGTCGAAGACCGCCATGATGGCGCGCACCTCGTCGACGGGGGTCGGCTTCTCCGCGCGCAGCGGCGCCGTGCGCCACAGGGTGTCGATCTCCTCGAGCATGCGGCGTTCGGCGCGGCGCTCGTCGGCGCCGCCCTGCAAAGACGCGTCGTGCTCGCTCAAAAGCTTCACGAGACGGCGGATACTGGTCGATACCGCGCGACGGCGCGCCTCGGTCGGGTGCGCCGTGAAGACGGGATGGAAGCGCAGGCTCTGCAGGCGCCGAAGCGCTGTGTCGTCGCCGACCTCGGCAGCCAGGCGCACGAAGGCCGCCGCGACGGAATCGGCGGCATCCTCCTTGTCGGGCCGCCCGTCACGCTCGCGCAGCACGCGGACGCGCTGGTGCTCCTCGGCGAGGTTCACGAGGTGGAAGTACACCGTGAAGGCCCGCGCGACTTCGTCGGCGCGTGAGATCGAGAATGACTCGGCAATCGACGCCGCCCGCTCGAACGCCTCCGCGGACTCGTCGGTGTAGGCCGCGATCGTCGCCTGGCGCAAGCGCTCGACGTCCTCGTAGAGGCCGGGCGAACCGCTTTCGCGAAGGACGCGTCCGAGGAGCGCGCCGAGCATCCGCACATCGGCGCGCATGCGCTCGGGGAGCTCCTGTTCGGCCTCGTAGCGCCCGACGAGGTCGATGGCTTCGGTGCGGGTCAATTCAGGCATTCCTCCACGGTAATGCCCGCCTGTTTCGGTTTTGTCACGCGTTACGATGGGTGAAGGTGTGCCGGGAAGTCTGGTCGGCGTGATTGCTTCCGACCCCAATTCAGAAGACTGAGGCAGTGGCATGAGCCTGCTCCGTTCCGACCGCTTTCCCGCTGTCATCCTCCTCTCCGCCGCCGCCGTCGGCCTCGTCGTCGCGAACACGGCTGCGCACGCGCCGGTTGACGCCGCGATGCACGTGTACCTCGGCATCCCGGGCTTCTTCGAGCTGTCCGTCGATCACTGGATCAAGGACGGCCTTCTCGCGATCTTCTTCTTCGTGGTGGCGGTCGAGCTGCAGTACGAGTTGACCAGCGGCGAACTGAACTCGGCGCGCAAAGCCACGCAGCCGGCGATCGCGGCGGCGGGCGGCATCCTGGTGCCGATCGCGGTGTTCCTGCTTTTCGCGGGTGGCACCGAGAGCGCCTCGGGGTGGCCCGTGCCGACGGCGACCGACATCGCGTTCGCACTCGGCGTCCTCGCCGTCTTCGGGCGCGGGCTGCCTCCCGCGCTGCGCGTCTTCTTGCTCGCCCTCGCGATCCTCGATGACATCGTCGGGATCGTGTTCATCGCCGTCCTGTTCACGAGCGGCGTGAACGTGGGCATGCTCGCCCTTGCGGCGATCGGCATCGTCGCCTTCGGAATCCTGAGCCGTCAGCTCGATACGCGGGCGCGGCGCCCGGTCGCGGTCGCGCTCGTCGTCGTCGCCGTCCTCACGTGGGCGTTCGTGTACGCGTCGGGAGTGCACGCGACGATCGCCGGCGTCGCGCTCGGTCTCGCGATGGCACAGCAGCCGGCGCTGCGCGCGCGGCACGCACTCGAACCGTGGGTGAACGGTCTCGTGCTGCCGCTGTTCGCCTTCTCGGCCGCGCTCGTCGTCATCCCGGCGGTGTCGCCCGCGCAGCTGCAGCCGGCGTTCTGGGGGATCGCGGTCGCGCTGCCTCTCGGCAAGCTCGTCGGCATCTCGCTGTTCGGCTGGGTCGCGCTCCGGCTCGGCCGCGAGAAGGGCACCGCCCCGCCGCTGCCGTTCGCCGATCTGCTGGCTGCCGGCGCCCTCGGCGGCATCGGATTCACGGTGTCGCTGCTGCTCGGCGAGCTTGCGTTCGCGGGCGATGCCCTGTTGCGTGACGAGGCGATCCTGGGGGTCCTTGCGGGGTCCGTCGTCGCGCTGGTGCTGGCCAGCGTGCTCGTGTCGGTACGCTCCGCGCATTATCTGCGGCGGGCGCGTGCGGGGGAGCCCGCTTTCGAGGACCCGATCGAGAAGGAGGCATCCGCATGACCGCATCCCGCGAGACACCCGATCCGACGCGCGCGGCGGACTCGCTCCGCGAAGCTGCCGACACGATGCGCGCGGTCCGGGAGCGCTGCGTCTGGTCGCAGCGCATCACGCACGACGACCTCGTGCCCTATCTCGTGGAGGAGTCGGCGGAGCTCGTCGACGCCGTCGAGGCCGGTACGCGCGCCGACCTGCGCGAAGAACTGGGCGACCTGCTCTGGCAGGTCCTGTTCCACGCGGCGGTCGCCGCGGAGGACCCGGACGACCCGTTCACGATCGACGACGTGGCCGCAGGGCTCGTCGAGAAGATGGTGAGGCGGCATCCGCACGTCTTCGCCGACGCGGTCGCCACGACACCGGAGGAGGTGCTCGTTCACTGGAACGCGGCGAAGGCCGCGGAGAAGCGCACGCGGCGCTCGGTGCTCGACGGCGTCGCGCCGCACATGCCCTCCCTCGCGCTCGCGCAGAAGCTCCTCGGCCGTGCCGCCCCGATCGGCGTGACCCGCACGCCGGCCGGGTCCCCTGCGCCCGGGTCCGCTGCGCCCGGGTCCGAGGCCGAGCTGGGGGAGGCGCTGCTGGGTCTTGTCGCGCTCGCGCGCGCGCGCGGATGGGACGCCGACCGAGCGCTGCGCGGCGCGATCCGCAGGCTCGAGGCCGAGGTCCGCGACGCCGAGACGACAAAACTCCGGTGATTCGGCACGGTTCGGGCCGATAACGCCCGTGCGGGCGCGAAGAGAACTGCGGTTCGGAGGAGTTTTCGCGCATCGCCCCGACGCGCCGGCCAAGGATTCCGCGACACCGCGACCTGGAATACTGGCTGGGTGCCCTCCGTGAACCCACCGCGCGGCATGCGCGACTTCCTCCCCGCCGACAAGGCCCGTCGCGAGCGCGTGCTCGCCGTGATCCGCGAGCGCTACCGCGCCCACGGGTTCGACGAGATCGAGACGCCCGTCATGGAGGACTACGGCCGCCTCCACGCCGGCATCGGCGGCGACAACGAGAAGCTCGCGTTCAACGTCCTCAAGCGCGGACTGGATGCCGAGGCCATCGCTGCGGCTGAAGCCGACCCCGCTCGACTCGCGGATCTGGGCCTCCGCTACGACCTGACCGTGCCGCTCGCACGGTTCTACGCGACGCACCGCGCGGAGCTTCCGGCGGTGTTCCGCTCGATCCAGATGGCGCCGGTCTGGCGTGCGGAGCGCCCGCAGAAGGGGCGCTACCGCCAGTTCGTGCAGTGCGACATCGACATCATCGGCGATGCGACGGGCCGCGCCGAGGCCGAGCTCCTCGTCGCAACCCTCGACGCGGTCGACGCCCTCGGACTCGAGGGTGCGACCGTGCGCGTCAATGACCGCCGCGCACTGGACTGGATGCTCGGACAGTTCGGCTTCGGTGCCGACGAGCGACCGGGCGTGCTCATCACGATCGACAAGCTCGACAAGATCGGTCCGACTGGCGTCGTCGCGGAGCTGCGCGAACGCGGCGCCACGGCGGCGGCCGTCGACGCGTTCGAGGCGTTCCTGCGCCGCCCGCAGACGCTCGAGCTGCGCGCGTTCGGCTCCGCGGCGATCCGCAAGGCCCTTCCCGTCGGCGCCCCCGACGAGATCGTCGACGACCTCGTCGCCTTGGGCGACGCGGTCGCGGCTGCCCGCGGCGTGCCGCAGCCGTCCTTCACACTGCCGATCGCGTTCGACCCGTTCCTCGTGAG
>QFPD01000121.1 GCA_003248845.1 Microbacterium sp.
AACACGAGCGAACGGACGTTGCCGAACACGTCGCCGCCCCGGCCGATGACGTTGATCATCATCGCGGCCGTCAGCTTCAGCTGGGGCACGAGGGGTTCCGGCGGTGCGGCGATGAGACGCTCCGCTGATCCCTCACCCCAGTTGACGACACCGGTCGGCGCTTTCTTGCGCACGATCTTCTTGCGCTTGGCGGGGTCGTCGCCGGCCTTCGCGAGCGCGACGGCGTTCTCGATCTCCCATTCCGGCGCCATCACCACGACGTTGCCGTAGGGGTCGTACCCCGCGCGGCCCGCACGCCCCGCGACCTGGTGGAACTCGCGCGCGGTCAGCTGACGCATCTTCGTGCCGTCGAACTTCGACAGCGCCGTGATCATGACGGTGCGGATCGGCACGTTGATGCCGACGCCGAGCGTGTCGGTGCCGCAGATGACCTTGAGCAGCCCGCGCTGCGCGAGCGTCTCCACGAGGCGCCGATATCGCGGCAGCATGCCCGCGTGGTGCACGCCGATCCCCGCGCGGACCAGCCGCGACAGCGTCTTGCCGAACCCCGTCGTGAAGCGGAACGCGCCGATCGCCTCGGCGATCTCGTCGCGCTGTGCGCGCGAGGTGAGGGTGAGCGATGCCAGCGCCTGCGCCCGTTCGAGGGCCGCCGCCTGCGCGAAATGCACGATGTACACGGGCACTTCGCGCTCGTTGAGGAGCATCGTCAGCACTTCGTGCACGGGCCGTCGCTCGTAGGAGAAATGCAGCGGCACGGGGCGCTCGACGCCGGTGACCTCCGCGACGGCGCGCCCCGTGCGGCGGGCGAGGTCGGCGGCGATCGTCGAGACGTCGCCGAGCGTGGCCGACATGAGGAGGAACTGCACACCGGTGAGGAGCAGCAGCGGCACCTGCCACGCCCAGCCGCGTTCGGGGTCGCCGTAGAAGTGGAACTCGTCCATGACGACCTGGTCGACGGCGGCATCCGAGCCCTGGCGCAGCGCGATGTTCGCGAGGATCTCCGCCGTGCAGCACACGATCGGGGCATCCGGGTTCACCGACGAGTCCCCCGTGACCATGCCCACGTTGGCGGCGCCGAAGATCTCGACGAGTGCGAAGAACTTCTCGCTCACGAGCGCCTTGATCGGGGCGGTGTAGTACGAGCGGCCCCCGGCGGCGAGGCACGCCGCGTGCGCGGCGATCGCGACGAGCGACTTGCCCGTTCCCGTCGGGGTGGACAGGATGACGTTTGCCCCCGAGACGAGCTCCATGACGGCCTCGTCCTGCGCGGGGTACAGCTCGAGCCCGCGCCCGGCCGCCCAGCGCACGAAGCCGTCGTACGCGGCATCCGCCGACGCCCCCGGCGGCACGGCCTCGGTCAGCGTTGTCGGGGCGATCGACGGGCTCATCCCTCGAGTCTGCCCCAGAGTCTGCCCCCGAGTTTGCCCCCAGGCGGCCCCGCCCGACCGACGCTCATCGCGATCGTGCGCCGGACAGCGGGCCGGGATAGCGTGGAGGCACCAGCGACCAAGGAGGCAGCATGGCTGACGACACCCGGAACGACGGCGAGATCGAGGTCGTGCGCAATGACGCGGCTGAGCGGTACGAGATCCTCGTGGGCGGCACGGTCGCGGGCTTCAGCGTGTTCGCCCCCGATGAGCACGGTCGCCTCGTCTTTCCGCACACGGAGATCGATCCGGCGTACGGCGGGCGCGGCCTCGCGACGCGCCTCGTCGGCGCCGCGATGGCGGACGTCGCCGCCCGGGGCGAGACGGTCGTTCCGGTGTGCCCGTTCGTCGTGAAGTACTTGCAGGAGCACGACGTGCCGGGCCTCGATGTCCACTGGCGCGAGCGCGACGTCGAAGTCGCCGCGCACGCGCCGACCGACGACCGCGACCCGTCCGACGAGGGCGTCGGCCGCGGATGACCCGCCTCGACGGCGGGGCGGTCCCGCCGCCCGAGGCCGCGGCGCCCGTCGTCTGCGACGGCCCGCGCGCCCTGTTGCTCGAAGCCCGCGAGGTGCCGCTCGGGGGTGTTCGCGGGATGTCGGTGCATCGGAGCCTGCCGCAGCGACCGCTCCCGATGGTGGGCGCGTGGTGCTTCCTCGACCGCTTCGGCCCGCAGACGGCGAAGATGCGCGTCGAACCGCATCCTCACATCGGGCTGCAGACGGTGACGTGGCCGTTCGTCGGCGATGTGCGCCACCGCGACGTGCTCGGCAGTGACGTCATCGTGCGGCGCGGAGCGCTCAACCTCATGACGAGCGGCGCCGGCATCGCCCACTCCGAGTACTCCGTCGGCGACGACGCCGTCCCCCTCGACGCCCTCCAGCTGTGGGTCGCCCTGCCCGAATCGCGCCGGCACGGCGCCCCCGCGTTCGAGCACCACGAGAACCTCCCCGTCGTCGACCTCCGCGGCGGGGCACGCGCGACGGTCGTCGTCGGTGCGTTCGCGGGCGTGGCATCGCCCGCCACGATGTACACGCCGATCGCGGGAGTGGAGGTGCATCTTCCCGCCGGGGCATCCGTCTCGCTGCCGCTCGACCCGGCGTGGGAGTACGCGCTCGTCGGAGTGAGCGGGGCGCCGGAGGTGGCGGCGGATGCCGAGGCATCCACCCCTCTTCCCGATCAGAGCCTGTTGTATCTCGGCATCCGCCGGGACCGGATCGATGTGCGCGCCGACCGCGATTCGACGCTCTTCCTCCTCGGCGGGGAGCCGTTCGAGGCCGACATCATCATGTGGTGGAACTTCGTCGGCCGCACGCACGACGAGATCGTCGCGGCGCGGGATGCCTGGGAGGACCCGGCGCGCGCCGCCGAGCGCTTCGGCCATGTCGTGGGGCATGGCGACGAGCGGGTCCCCGCGCCGCCCCTCCCCGCTGTCCGCCTCACTCCGCGCCGACGGCCCACTCTCGGTCTCTGAGCGCAGGCCGCGCCGGCGCCGCACCTGAGGGTCGGATTTCTCCCGGCGGACGCCCCCGCGCGCGCCGGTACGCTGGAGGCGTGGCCCGGAACCCGATCCTGTCGACGCGCGTTCTTCTCGTGTGCGCGGCGGTCGGCGTCGCCACGGGCATCGTCGGCGGCATCGCAGGCCTTCTCACGCCGGTGATCCTGGCGACCCTCCCGTTCGCCTACGGGCTGCTGCTGGGCGCGCACGTGCTTCCCGGGATCATCGCGCAGGAGGTGCTGCGGCTCCCGCTCGTCGCCGTCCTCTCGCACGTGATGGCCGCGATCGTCGCGAGCGCGTTCAACCCGGCATGGGCGGGGCGCTTCATCGGGACGGCTCTGCTCTTCGGCGGCATCCAAGAAGGCGTCGCCGCGCTCACGCGGTACCGCTCGTGGGGGGCGTGGCGATTCTTCATCTCCGCCGTCGTCATCGGCGCGCTCGTCGCCGTCGTCGTCTTCTTCGCGGCCCACATGAGCGTGCTGCCGCTGTGGGCGCAGGTCGCGTACCTCGCGCTGTCGGTCCTCGGCCCCGTCGCGTGGACGGCCGTCGGGCTCGGCATCGGCGCTTCGCTGCGGCGCGCGGGCGTCGCGCGCACCGCCGCCGGTCGCTGACGGTGCGCGCCGCCGCGTGCAGCGCATTCGCCCATCGTCGACGGTTGGCTATGCAGGTTAGGCACGCCTAAGCTAGCACCGACCCCTTCCGCCGATCAGCTGGGATGACCGTGACCTCGACCGTCTCCGGAGCGGCGATCGTCCGGCATTCCGGCGACACCGTTCCGCCCCTCCTCGCAGTGCGCGATGTCGGCATCCGTCATGAGGGCGCCGAGACACCGACTCCCGCGGCGGCGAGCTTCTCGGTCGCGCGCGGCGAGGTTGTCCTACTCCTCGGGCCGAGCGGCGCGGGCAAGTCCACGCTGGCCCTCGCCCTCAACGGGCTCATCCCGCACGCGGTTCCGGCATCTCTCACCGGCACGGTGCAGGTCGCCGGCCTCGACACGCAGCAGACCCCCGTCGCCGTCCTCTCGACGCACGTCGGAATGGTCTTTCAGGACCCCGATGCCCAGCTCGTGACCGGGACACTCCTCGACGAGGTCGCGTTCGCCCCGGAGAACCTCAGGATGCCGGTGGACGAGGTCCTCTCGCGCAGCGAGGACGCCCTGCGCCGCGTGGGGCTGTGGGAGCGCCGTCACGAGAACCCCGATCGACTGTCCGGCGGTGGCCGGCAGCGCCTCGCGATCGCGTGCGCCCTTGCGATGGGTTCCCCCCTGCTCGTGCTCGACGAGCCGACGGCGAACCTCGACCCGCAGGGTATCGAAGAGGTCTACGCCGCCCTCGAGGACCTCGTCGCGGCGGGTGACCGCGCGATCGTGCTGATCGAGCACAACCTCGACGCCGCCGCGCGCATCACCGACCGCGTCGTCGTGCTCGATCATGACGGCCGCACGCACGCCGACGGCACCGTCGACGACGTGCTGCGCCGACGCGCGCAGGAACTCCACACGATGGGTGTCTGGCTGCCGGTCGCCACGCTCGCGGCACTGCGGCTGCGCGCGGCGGGATGGGCCCTCGATCCCCTCCCGATCGACCCCCACGAACTGCGCACGGCACTCGACACGGCGGATGCCCCGGCGGCCCCGGCCCCGGCGGCGACCTCGGCATCCGTCGCGGGCGTTCGCAATTCAGTCTCCCCGCCCGCCGAGGCCCGGAATCGGCCGGATTCGGGGCTCAGCCGCTCAACGGGACTGAATACTGAACCGCTGATCCGGGTGCGGGGCCTGCGGACCCGCCGCGGCAGAGCCGAGATCCTGCACGGCGTCGACGTCGACGTGCACGCCGGCGAGTTCGTCGCGATCGTCGGCGCGAACGGCGCGGGAAAGACCACCCTGCTGCAGTCGATCGCCGGCGTGGTGCCGGTGCCGCGCGGCCAGGTCACGATCGCGGGTGCCGACATCGCCCGCACCGACCTGCGCACGCTGTCGCGGCGGATCGGGTTCGTCTTCCAGAACCCCGAGCACCAGTTCATCGCACACACGGTGTTCGACGAGCTCGCGCACGGACTGCGCCTGCAGCACCTCCCCGACGACGAGGTCCGCGCTCGCACGACCGAGATGCTGCGCCGGTTCGGCCTCGAAGACAAAGCCGATATGCACCCCTTCCTCCTCTCCGGCGGGCAGAAGCGGCGACTTTCCGTCGGCACGGCGCTCGTCGCGGGTGCGCCCGTCCTCGCGCTCGACGAGCCCACGTTCGGGCAGGACCGCGCCCGCGCCGACGAGCTCCTCGGCCTCCTCGACGCGCTGCGGCGCGAGGGCACGACGGTGCTCGTCGTCACTCACGACATGCAGCTCGTCACGGAGTACGCCGACCGCACGATCGTCGTCGGCGACGGACGGATCCTGCGCGACGCCCCGACGCACGACGTGTTCGCCGACGACGCGCTGCTCCGCTCGGCGGGCCTGCGCCAGCCGCCGCTGCGCCGCGCGTTCTCCGGCATGACGCGGCACCCGCAATTCGCGGGGGCGACGCGCCTGGCCGACCTACCCGCGCCCGTCGCAGAGGCCGCGTCGTGACCGCCGCAGCGTTCGATCCCTACGCCCGCGTCGGGGCTTCCGGCCGATTCCTGTACGCCCTCAATCCGCTCGCGAAGCTCCTCGCGCCACTCCCCGCGATGCTCGTGCTGGTGTTCGTGCGCGACCTGACGACGCCGCTCGTGTTCCTCGTGATCGCGTACGTCGTCCTGCTCGCGGGCGCCCAACTCACCGCCCGGATCGCCCTCGTCCTCGCCGTCGCGATCCCCGCCGCGGCACTCGTCCTCGGTCTCGGCATGTCGGTGTGGACGGATGCCTCGCGCGTCGACACGTCCGTCACGGTGCTGCAGATCGGAAGCTGGTCGCTCTACGGCGGAGCCCTCGCCGTCGGCATGGCGACGGGCCTGCGACTGGCCGCGATCGTGAGCCTCGCCCTCCTCGCCGGCCTCACGACGAGCGGCCCCGACCTCGTGCGGGCCGCGGTGCAGCAGCTGCGCGTGCCGTACCGGATCGGCTACACGGCTCTCGCCGCATTCCGGTTCGTGCCGCGGTTCGGGTACGAGCTCGACGTCATCCGGCAGGCGCACCGCGTGCGCGGTGCGCACAGGGGACGCGGGCCGTTCGCCGCGGTCGCACGCTGGTGGGGCTACATCGTGCCGCTGTTGGCCGGAGCGATCCGGCACGCCGAGCGCGTCGCGCTCGCGATGGACGCCCGCGCGTTCGGCGCGCATTCCGACCGCACCGAGCGCCACCTTGTGCCGTGGCGTGTGCGCGACAGTGCGTTCGTCGCCCTCTTCTGGATCGTGAGTGCCGGCATCCTCGTCGCCTTCTTCCCCTGGACGCTCTGACGCGGCGGTATCGCCGCCGACCACCCGACGAAAGGACCCCGCATGGCCCGGACCTCCGCTCTCGTCGCCCCCGCGGTGCAGGAGCTGCTGCGCCTCGAGGTACTGCGCACCGAACGGCTCAGCCCGCACTGGATGCGCATCACGCTCGGCGGCGGCGACATCGCGCGGTTCACCGCGCTCGGCTACGACCAGTGGTTCCGGCTCTTCCTCCCCCACTCGGGTGACGGCGGCGACGAAGGCCTCGAGCGCATCCCGGCGAAGGCGAACAAGATCTTCGGGTACCTCAAGTACCTGCGCATCCCCGACGGCGTGCGCCCC
>QFPD01000122.1 GCA_003248845.1 Microbacterium sp.
GTCCCGCAGGGCGTGGAAGGAGACGTCGGAGGTGGAGAGTTCGTCGGTGCTGTGCCCCTCCAGGTCGCGGACGAAGCCGCCGCGCCGGCCGGCCAACCGGACCGTGCGCGGGTGCACGTAGAGGTCGTGGACGTCGTCGAAGGCGTGCTCGCGGCGAAGGAGCCCGATCGGGTCGGAGCGTACCGTCGTCGCAGGACCGATCCGCACGATGCCGCGCGGCTGCGGCGGCAGCTCGAGGACCTGCGCGCTGGAGGCCCCCGGCCGCAGGAGCGGGACACCGAACTCCACGAGTCCCGCACCCACCGGGACGTCGATGCGACCGGGCAGGGCCGGACGGCGTCCGGTGTTGCGGATCGTCACGGTCGCCTGCACGCCGGCGCCCGCCACGACGCGCTCGTGCGCGAGGGCGAGATCGACGTCGTACGTGCGCGCCTGGAACAGGAACGGCGCACTCAGAGCGAGGAGCACGAGCGCCGCGATGCCGGCGACGAGAGCCTCGACCCACCCGAACACGAGCCCCGCACCGAGTCCCACGGTCGCCGTGGCGACCGCGAGCACGCCCGCCGGCCGTACCGTGCGACGCACCCAGGTCCACGCCAGGGACAGCGCCGTGCGGGCCGCCGCCCACGCCCGCGATGCGCGCACGGCGGCACCGACGAGTCGACGACTGCGCGCGGAAGTGACCTCGGTGCGCTCCCCCGTCAGGGAGCCCGCCGAGGTGCGGGTCAGTCGCGTGTCGGACAGATCACGAGCGCCGAAGGTGCCGGTGCGTTCGGTCACGCACTCTCCCGGCGGGTGGGCGGAGTGACATCGAGGAGGACCTGGCCGATCACGGCTTCCGCGGTGACGCCGTCGAACTCGGCCTCGGGGTGGAGGATCAGTCGGTGCGCGAGCACCGCGACGGCGAGGCGCTTGACGTCGTCCGGCGTCGCGTACGTGCGGCCCTGCGCGGCCGCCGTCGCGCGCGTCGCCCGGGTGAGCGCGAGAGCTCCTCGGATGCTGACCCCGAGCCGCACCTCGTCGGCCGAGCGCGTGGCATCCACGATGCGCGCGATGTAGTCGAGTACGAGCGCATCGACGTAGACGTCGGCGGCGAGCTCGGCCATGCCGGCGAGCGCGCCGGGGGTGATGATCGGCGCGAGCTCGCCGATCGGAGCGGCGCCCCGGTCGAGGATCCGCACCGTCGCGGCATGGTCGGGATAGCCGAGGGACGTGCGCAAGAGGAACCGGTCGAGCTGCGCTTCGGGCAGTCGGTAGGTGCCGGCCTGCTCGACGGGGTTCTGCGTCGCGAGGACGAGGAACGGCTTGCCGACGGATCGCGTGATGCCGTCGATCGTGACGTGACCCTCCTCCATGACCTCCAGGAGGGCCGCCTGCGTCTTCGGGCTCGCGCGGTTGATCTCGTCGGCCAGCACGATGTTCGCGAACACCGGCCCCTCGTGGAAGGAGAACTCGCCGGTCTTCTGGTCGTACACGGTGATGCCGGTGATGTCGCCGGGGAGGAGGTCGGGGGTGAACTGGATGCGCGTCGTCGTGCCCTGGACCGACTGCGCGACGGCGCGGGCGAGCGAGGTCTTGCCTGTGCCCGGGACGTCCTCGAGCAGCACATGTCCCTCGCTCAGCATGGCGGTCAGCACGAGCTCGACGACGTGACGCTTTCCGAGCACGGCGCGCTCGACGTTGTCGGCGAGCGCCGCGAAGGTCTGCGCGAACCAGGTCGCCTGTTCGGGGGTGATCGTCACGGGGTGCCTCCGGTGGTGGGGGGAACGGGGGTGCAGCGGGCGGAGAGGGTGGCGGTGGCGGCATCCAGGTTCCAGCCGTGCGCCGACCAGTCGACGCCGACACGGATGCCCTCGACACGCACGGCCGCGTCGGGCACGAGCCACGGGTCAGCGCCCTCGGCGAGCGGGATCACGGCGTTCGCGTCGTCGTAGTAGACGATGCCGGAGGCGTCGAACGTGATCGTGGCGAGGTCCCCCGTCGACGCGCTCGAGCGCGTCAGACGGGTTCCGCCCGCGCACGAACCGAGGGACCACGTCGCCTGCACCTGGTAGGGCGCACTGCCCGCGGCGGGGGTGACGGCCGCCCACGGCGTCTGCCACCAGCCCGAGACGTGTTCGTACCGCACGCGGATGCCGGGGTCGGTGTCGAACACGGTGCTCGGAAGCCCCGAGAAGGCGACGACGTTGTCGCGCGGCGGCTGCTCGGGCGACGTCGGGTCGGTGTCGATCGTCCACCGCGCCTCGCCGTCGCGCACATGCGCGGTCGGACCGACGACGAAGGTGTACCCCGTGGGGGCGCGGTCGCTCTGCACGGCGCGCACCTCTGCGCTCGTCGTCGCCCGCGCGAAGGGCTGACCGCCATACCAGGACTCGACGCACAGGTCGAAGGTGTACTTGCGGCCGTCCGGGTAGCCGCGGAACACCTGCCGATCGCCGCCGACCGTCGCGATGCACGGCTGACCCTGCGGCACGATGCCATAGCGCAGCGTCGAGCCGGTGCCGCCGGCGCCCGCCGAGCCGACAGCCGTGATGTCGGCCAGGCCGTTGCCGGCGTTGACGGCGGTGAGGGTCAGGGCGGGCGCCGTCGGTGCGCCGACACCGTTCGCATTCACGGTCATCGACCCGATGGCCGGGCCACCGAGGCCGGGCGGCACCTCGTACCGCGACAGCGGCGTGACCGTGACGGCGGTCGTGGTGTTCGCGCCGACGCGGAAGGTCGGCACGGTGACGGACGTGACACCGAGGCCCACGGGGACCGTGATGCTCTCTCCGACGGGACTGGTGATCTGCAGGGCCTTCGTGTCGGCGGCATCCACCCCGGCGAACGTCAGGGAGACCACGCCGCCGTCCGTCCCGGCCGGTACGGGCGTCGAAGTGGCGGAGGACGGCACCGCGGGCGGGTCGTACGCCCACGCGGTCGTCCGGACGGACGCGCGGGACGGACCGACGGAGTTCACCGCGACGGCTTCGTACTGCCGCTGCTCACCGTTGGGAGCGGAGATCGCCGGGCAGACGCCCTGCGCCGAACACGTCGCGACGCTCTGGCCACCCACGCGGACATCGAAACCCGTGACCGACGGATACGAGGTCTGCGCCGCGCCCGGATCGACACGCAGCGTCAGGCTGCCGTCGGCATAGGCCGTCTGCGCGATCGACGCGGGCGCGCGGGGGAACCCGAGGAGGTCCAGGACCACCGAGCCATCGCGGCCCGCCGCCGTCTGCCGCCCCTGCGCGTCGCGCACCGTGAAGCGCGCGCTGCAGGTCGCGCCGGGGGCGTCGCCGTCCCAGCTGGCGACGACGCGTGAGGCCGATGCGACGGCGAAGGTGACGCCGGCGCACGCGCTCGAGGCGGTGACAGAGACGAGCTGGAGCGGCGTCGAAGGGAGCGGGTTGACCTCGCCGGGCGCACCGATGACGTCGATCGTGCACGACGATCCCGACGCCTGGCTGCACTGCTGCGCCGCCTGGCCGCCCTGCGGCAGCGTGGACGGCGCCGCCCCCACGCGCAGAGTGATCCGGGCAGGCGTGACGCCTGGATGGCTCGTCACCTCGACGGAGACGCTCTCGACCGTGCCGGGCGCGGCGTTGTCGTTGCCGCGCACCGTCAGCTGCGCGCCCTGCAGCGTCACGACGAAGGATGCCGGGGCGCCCGCGATGCGGTACTCGATCGCCTCGGCCTTGCCCTGCCACGTCGTCATCGAGCCGAGGTCGAAGACGTGCGTCTCGCCGGGACCCACCTCCAGGGCCGCCGGCGCGAGCGAGGGCTGCGGTGCGCGCGGCGTCACGGACACGGGGATCGACAGCACCGACCACGCCGACGTCCCGACGAGGCGCACCGGCACGAGGCACGCGTCGGACCACGGGGCGCCCTCTCCCGCCGTGTAGCGGATGCCGCTTCCCGTCGTCGCGACGCAGACGCCGCCGGCGCGTGCCCCCGAGGCGCGTACAGAGGCCGCGTCGAGCTCGAGCGTGCGGCCGCGCGGCAGCGCGACGAGGCTCGCGACGTCGGCATCCACCTGCTGCGCCTCACCCACGGTGAGGGGCGGCGTTCCCGCGCGCAGTGACAGCGCCCCTTCGGAGGCCGCCGGCACCCGCAGGAAGGCGTAGGTCGTGACGGGTCCGCCCGGCGTCTGTCCGGTGACCGAGAAGGGGATGATGCGCGCGGCGTCGCCGGGCGTCGCACGCAGCCGGTGCCCGACGACGCTCACTCCTGCGGGCGCACCCCAGAGTCCGAGCTCGAGGTCGCCCGTGTCGCCGCCCGACCACAGCACCTTGCCCGCCAGCACGTCGACGCCCGTGTCGAGGTCGTCTCGGTCGGCCGCGGTCAGCACGGTATCGGAGACGACGGGGTAGTCGGGCACGCGCTGCGACACCACCTTGACGACGAGGAGGCCCCGCGCGGTGCTGCCCGAAGTCGACTCGACGTCGTACAGGAACGACATCGTCCCGGGCTCGGTGCCCGCGGCGATCGTGACGGTGTCGTCGGTGACGCTGCGGATGCGCTCCGAGAGCCGGGCGAACTCGGCGCTCGTCGTGCCGTCGAGCGCCGTCTCGGGGACATCGGGCCGCACCCGCGCGAGCGTGAGCGTGCCCTGTGTCGGATCGAGGTCGTTCGCGAGCGGATGCACGCGGATGACGCTGTCGGCGCCGGCCTGCACATGGACGTAGTCGGTGTAGGTGATCGGACTCGGGTTCGCCTCGCCGCTCAGGATGCCGATGCGCACCGTCCCCTCACCGGTCGCGCCGAACGCGTCGACGACGCGGTACGTGAAGGTGTCCTGGCCGCTCGACCCCGCCGTGCTGGTGTAGACGATGCCCGTGCCGTCGGGGGCGATCGTCGCGGCGCCGTGCGCGGGCTGGCTGACGATGCGATCGAGCCGCACGACGTCGCCGTCGGGATCCATGCCGAACCCGTCGAACGCGATCGTCGTCTGCAGGCCGCTCGCGACGCGGCCGGACAGGCGCGGCGGCAGCGGGTCGCGGTTCTCGTCGGCAGAGACGACGCGCACGTGGACGGTGGCGATGTCGCCGAGGGCAGGCGACCCGGTCGTGAAGGCTCGGTAGTCCACGGTGTACTGGCCGGGCTCGTCGGGCGCGAGGTAACGCAGCACGTCGCCGGATGCGAACGCGAGCGCATCCGGAGTCGAGGAGGTGATCGACTCCGCGTCGAGGCGGGGCCGGCCGCCCTCGGCGGACACGTCGTTGTCGAGGACGGGCACGTCGATCTGCTCGCCCGCGCGCACCACGACGCTGTCGTCGACGGTGATGGGAGCCGCCTCGAGCGCGGGCGGCAGGAGGTAGATCGTCGCCTCCCCGAGGACGGAGGCGCCTTCGTCGGCGGTCCCGTCGCTGACGCGGTACGACACCGTCCCGAGGAGTCCCGACTCCGCCGTGGCGGTCGAGCCCGACACGCGCAGCTGGCTCTGGCCGACGGCGTCGGCGACGAGCGACGAGCCCGCCGCCGCCGAGACGACGACGTCGCTGAGGAGCAGCACGCGCCCCGTCGGGTTGGCGACCGCGGCGAGCACGTCGACGGTCGCGTCGGCTTGGGGCCGCACGAAAGCGACGACGGGAGCCGTCGCGAGTTGCGCGGGCGCATCCGGGGGCAGGAGCGTCACGCGGGCCGTGCCGGTCGTCTCGCGGCCGCCCGCCGAGACCGTCACGGCGACGCGATAGGTGCCGGGGTTCGCCGCGGCGAAGTCGAACTGCGTCGTGCCGCCGACGACGGTCGCCGTCGCGGCAGCATCGTCGAGGACCCGCGCCGCGGTGAGGGTGAGCTGGCCGGCCGTGCCGGTGACGTGCGGCGCGACGTCGATCGTGAGGCGCGATCCCGCGGTGTCGACGACCGCGAACGACTGCAGGTGGGGCTGCGGATCGCCGAGCACACGCACCGAGAGGGTTTTCGTCGTGACGGCGCCGCGCGTATCGGCGACGGTGAGGGTCACGGGAGCGGTCGCATCGCCGCCCTCGCCGGTGTCGGCGTGCTGGAAGACGACCCGCCCTTCCGGCGTCGACGCCACCTGCCCCGTCCCCGACTCAAGGGCCGCCGACAACAGGACGATCGGACCGCCCTCCGGATCGACCCAGTCCCCCAGCACGGGCACCGCGACGGTGCCGCCGGCGGCGACCTCCGGCTCGGGCCAGGACTGCTGGCATCCTTCGACCCCGCACCACTGCGGGGCGGAGTTCTCATCGTCTCCCACGACCCGCAGGGTCACGGTCGCGGGCGCGGAGAGCAGACCGTCGACGGCCGTTCCGTCGCTGACGGCGTAGCGGAAGGAGGTCGTCCCCGCGGCGTCCGCCGCGACGCGGATGGCGAGGCGCTGCCGGTCGTCCGTGAGGGTGAGGGTGCCGAACGCGGGGTCGAGTCCCTGGACGGACGCGGCATCGATCTGCAGCACGTCCTCATTGGGGTCGTGGTCGTTGAGGAGCACGGGCAGCGATACGAGGGCACCGGGGCGGACACCGAACGCGTCGTCCTCGGCGACCGGCGGCCGGGGGTCGATGACAGCCGGCGGCTCCTGTTCGTTCGTCTCGGGAGCGGTCTCCACGGCGTCGTCGAGATCCCAGTTCTGACTCGACG
>QFPD01000385.1 GCA_003248845.1 Microbacterium sp.
CACGAGATGAGCGAGTCGCCTCCCGTGAGCTGTCCGATGTACTCGTGTTAGAGCAGGAACGAGACGATCCAGCCCGCCGTCCCCGCGCAGATCCACCACACCGCCATCGCGGGGGGCGGGCGGTACGCCGCAGCGGAAGGAGGGTTCGGATCGACCGTCATGCGGTCATCCTTCCGCCGCCGCGACGTGTCGGTGCGGCGGCGAGCCGTGCAAAACCCGGCGGATCAGCGGGCGCGCGGATGCGACGTCAGGTACACGTCGCGGAGAGCGTCTGCGGTGACGTGCGTGTAGATCTGCGTCGTCGCGACAGACGCGTGACCGAGGAGCTCCTGCACGACACGAACGTCGGCGCCGCCCTGGAGCAGGTGCGTCGCGAACGAGTGCCGGAAGGTGTGCGGCGAGACGTGCGCCGTGAGACCCGCACGGTCGGCGGCGGTCTGGATGACGAGCCACGCCCCCTGACGCGACAGCGGCGCACCGCGAGCCCCGAGGAACAGGCGCGGACTCGATCGGCCGCGGCGGGAGAGCTCGGGTCGGGCACGGGCGAGGTACGCGTCCACCGCGGCGCGCGCGTAGGAGCCGACGGGCACGATCCGTTCCTTCGCGCCCTTGCCGCGCACGCGCACCACCTCGCCGTGGGCGAGGTCGTCGACGTCGAGCTGCATGACCTCGGAGACGCGGGCGCCGGTGGCGTAGAGCAGCTCGAGCAGCGCGCGATCACGGAGCGGAATGATGGCTTCCTCGCCTGACATCGGCGCCGGCGCGCCGACGTCGGTGGCATCGTCGCCGACGATCGGAGCCGGGCCCGCGGCATCCAGCAGCGCTTCGATCTGCGTGAGCGGCAGCGCCTTGGGCAGCCGTTGCGGAGCTTTGGGCGGGCGCAGCCGCTCGGTCGGATCGACCGTCGCGGTGCCTTCTCGCACGAGGAAGCGGTGCAGGCCGCGCACCGACGATTGCAGTCGCGCAAGCGACGTCGCCGCCGGCGGCGGTTGCGACGACGCACGCTCCGCGGCGAAGGACTCGACGAGGGCGGATGTCACCTCGTCCGTATCGCTGACATCGTGCGCGACGAGCCATTCTCGATAGCCGCCCAGATCGCGGCGGTAGGCGGCGACGGTATGCTCCGACAGCCCCCGCTCCAGGGCGATGTGCCGCAGGTAGACGTCGATCGCGCGACCGAGTTCCACCGCGGTCCCGTCAGCCTCGACGCAGGCGCGACAGCTTCTCGGCGGCAGCCAGCACGCCCGCCACGAGGATGCCGTTGCGCATGCGACCCGCGAGGATCGCGTCGACGACATCGGCGAGAGCGACCCACTCGAGGCGGATGTCCGCCTCTTCGTCCGTGCGCGCGAACGTCGCCGACGCCGAAGTGAGCTGTCGCGCGAGAAAGACGTGCACGACCTCGTCGTTCCCTCCGGGCGTCGTGAAGACGGAGACGAGCGGTTCGATGGATGCCGCGACGAGATCGGCCTCCTCGGCCAGCTCGCGCCGTGACGTCTCGATGGGCGGCTCCCCCGCGACGTCGAGGAGGCCTGCGGGGATCTCCCAGTCGCGGTGGCGGATCGGGTGGCGGTACTGCTGGATCAGCAGGACGCGCTCCTCGTCGTCGACCGCGACGACGGCGGCCGCTCCGGGGTGGTCGACGTACTGCCGCACGATCTCGCCGTCGCCGTAGCGGACGGTGTCGCTGCGCACGTCCCACACGCGGCCCGCGTAGACGAGCCGGCCCTGGTCGTCGCG
>QFPD01000123.1 GCA_003248845.1 Microbacterium sp.
GGTACTCGAAGGAGACGCCGCGGACGATGAGGGCGAGGAGGATCAGCAGCAGCGGCAGATAGAAACCGCTGAAGAGAGTCGCGTACCACTCCGGGAAGGCCGCGAACAGGCACGCGCCCGCGACGATGACCCAGGTCTCGTTGAGGTCCCACACCGGGCCGATCGTGTTGATCACCTGGCGGCGCGAGACCTCATCCTTGCCGAGGAAGGGAAGCGACATCCCGACGCCGAAGTCGAACCCGTCGAGGACGAAATACCCGACGAAGAGCACACCGACGATGAAGAACCAGAGAGTTGCGAGATCCATGTCAGCTCCTAGTAGACCGTCGAGGGCGTCTCTTCGACCGCGAGGTCGGAGGGATCGGGGTCATCGGGACCGGGCAGCGGCGCGGGGCCTTCGCGCACCGTCTTGAAGATGAGACCGAACTCCACGATCGCGAGCGCGAGGTAGATGAGGGTGAAGGCGATGAGCGAGATGAGCACCGTCCACCCCGGCACGTTGGGGGAGACGCCGTCTTCGGTGAGCATCAGCCCGAAGACGATCCACGGCTGGCGGCCCATCTCGGTGAAGATCCAGCCGACGAGGATGCCGAGGAGAGCGAGCGGCGCTTGCCAGATCGCGATCTTCCACATCCATCCGGCGACGGGACGCTTGGCGCCCTTGCGGGTGACCCAGAGGCCCACCACCGCGACCGCCGTGGCGAGCAGGCCGAAGCCCATCATCCACCGGAACGACCAGTAAGTGACCCACAGGATCGGCGCGAAGTTGCCGCCGACCTGGTCGGCGAACTGCGGGAACATCTCGTTGGTGTAGAGCGCGTTGAGGTCGTTGATGCCCTCGACGCAGCCGTTGAAGTCGTGAGTCGAGAGGAAGGCCAGCACGTAGGGCACACGCAGCGACCAGATCTCACCCGTGCCGTCCGGGGTGCCGATCGAGAAGATCGAGAAGGAGGCATCCGCCCCGCAAGCGGAGTTGAACATCGCTTCGGCGGCGGCCATCTTCATGGGCTGGGTCTGCACCATGACGAGGCCGAGCTGGTCGCCGGAGAGGAAGACGCAGACGAAGCCGATGATCATGCCCCACAGACCGAACTTCAGCGCCGGTCGCATCGTCTCGTCGTGCTGCTTTCGGGAGAGGTGCCAGGCGGCCGCGGCGATCATGACGCCCGCGGAGAACATGAGCGCGGCGGAGATCGTGTGCGGGAACTGGGTGAGGGCGACAGGGTTCGTCAGCACCTGCCAGAAGTCGGCCATCTCGGCGCGGTGGCCCTCGGTCGACATCTGGTAACCCTTGGGGTTCTGCATGAACGCGTTCGCGGCGAGGATGAAGTAGGCCGACAGCCACGTTCCCACGACAGTGATCCAGATGGTCGCGAGGTGGACGCGGCGCGGCAGCTTGTTCCAGCCGAAGATCCACAGGCCGATGAACGTCGCCTCGAAGAAGAACGCCATGAGGCCCTCGAACGCGAGTGGAGCGCCGAACACGTCGCCGACGAAGCGGCTGTAGCTCGACCAGTTCATGCCGAACTGGAACTCCTGCACGATGCCGGTGACGATCCCCATCGCGAAGTTGATGAGGAAGATCTTGCCGAAGAACCGGGTCAGGTGCAGCCACTTCACGTCGCCCGTGCGGTGCCAGATCGTCTGGAAGATCGCGACGAACAACGACATCCCGAGCGTGAGCGGCACGAAGATGAAGTGATACAGGGTGGTGAGGCCGAACTGCCAGCGTGCGAGCAGGAGCGGGTCCAAGAAGTCCATCGCGGTCCTTCCCCGGAGGTGGGTCTTCCTTGTGACTGAAGGTACACAGGTCCTTCCCAGCGCAGGAGCGGGTGCGCCGTGAATAACCCGGGGCGCCTCTCGACGCCGTCGATCAGGCCTTCTGCGAGGCGTGCAGGAGCTGCACGATGCACTCGCGCGGATCGCACGAGGAGCGCATGCCGTCGACCGAAAGCGGGCCGTCGGCCGAGCTCAGCACGCTCTGCATGATGCTCAGATGCACGCTGCAGAGCGTGGCGCGATGGGATGCCTGCGACGACGCGTGCGCGCACGGCGTGAGCTCGACGGTCAGCTCGTTCTCGTCGATGAGCGGATCGAAACCCGCCCCCTCGAGGTCCTCGACGAGCGCATCGATCTGGTGGAGTGCGGCCGTGTCGAGCTCGGGGATCGACCCCGGGAGGACGCGGCGCATGAGATCGCCCCGCTCGGCGGCGGCCCGTGCTTTGCGCCGTTGAACGGGGCTGCACGCTGTGACGCCGTCGCTTGCCGAGTAGAGCACCCGCGGGCGTCCGCGCGTCGTGCGGTGTTCGGTCTCGGAGACGACGTACCCGTCGTCGATGAGGCGCTGAAGGTGCTCGCGCACCGTGTTGGGGTGGAGCTTCGTAGCCGAGACGAGCTCGGAGACGGTCCGCTGCGGCTGATGCTGCACGAGGTGCAGGATCTCGACGCGTGAGTAGCTGGAAATGGCGCTGTAGCCCGCCGGGCGACCTGTGGTCATACCACTATTATTCACGGCTTCGGCATTTCGCGCTAGTGGTCTGATCACGTTTCGCGGTGATGGCCGAGGAATGCATCGCGCTGTGTGACTCAGCGGAATCTGGGCGGTCGGGCCGTAGAGTCGGCGCATGGATCTGACGCGGCTGCCGATCGCGGACGGCGCTGTGCCCGTGACCGTCTTCGCGCTCGCCGCTCTCCTGTTCCTCGTGCTCGCCGTGCGTCGCTGGACGCGCCGGGCGCTTCTGTGGGCGGGCGCGGCCGCTCTGTGCGGCGCTGTGCTCGGCTACGCGGTGTACAAGGTCGTGAACCTCACCGACGTCTTCGGCGACGCGGCTCCGACGTTCGTGTGGCACTGGACCGCCGCGGCCTTCGCGGCCTCCGGCTTCGCCCTCGGCGGCCTCGTCGGCGCACGAGCATGGCGCAAGGTGGTCTCTGTCTTCGCCGTCGTGGTGTTCCTCCTCGCGGGCATCCTCGGCATCAATATGCGCTTCGGACTCAACCCGACCCTCGGGAGCCTTTTCGGCATCACCTCGACGATCGTTCTGCCCGACTCCGGCAACGACCCCACCGGCGCCCCGTCGGTGCCGCTCTACCAGTCGTGGACCGCTCTGGCCGGGATGCCGGCGATCGGCAGCCGCGGCGCGCAAACCATTCCGGCGACAGTCTCCGGTTTCGATGCGCGCCCAGCGGGGATCTATCTGCCGCCGGCGGCGCTCGTCAAGGACGCACCCGCGTTGCCCCTCGTCGTGATGATGATGGGCCACCCGGGCAGCCCCGACGGGACGGTCATCAGCGACGTGCTCGACACCTTCGCCGCGCAGCACGGCGGGCTTGCGCCGATCGTCGTCATCGCCGATCAGCTGGGCGCCGAGGTGAATGACACCGCCTGCGCGGACTCGACGACCTACGGCAACGCCCGTACCTACGTCACGGTCGACGTCGTGAACTGGGCGAAGAAGAATCTCCACATCATCGACGATCCCGCCTACTGGACGATCGCCGGCTACTCGAACGGGGGTGGATGCGCCATCACCTTCGGCGCGCAGGAGCCGCAGCTGTGGAAGAACATCCTCGATGTGTCCGGTGAGCCCTTCCCCGGTTCGGAGCAGGCCGCGAACATCACGAAGGTGGTCTACGGCGGTGACGCGGCCGCGTTCGAGGCATCCAAGCCCGTCAACATCCTGGCGGCCGCAGCGCCCGGGACCTACAGCGGCATGACCGCGGTGTTCACAGCGGGATCAGCCGATCCGTCGTATATGGCCGCGGCAGATTCGGTCGCCGCGGCGGCGCGGGCGGCCGGCATGACCGTCACGCGCTACGACGTTCCGGGAGCCGGCCACACGGGAGATGCGCTGAAGGACGGGCTCGCCGAGGGGTTCACCGTGCTCTTCCCCGTGCTCGGGTTGGCGGCTCCTGCAGGCTGAGCCAGGTTTCGACCTCGCGGTGTGAGCGGAGGCGCACCACGACGAGGTTCTCGTGGTCGGCCTCGACCTGTGGCACGCGCTCGCGGTACGTGTGACGCGTCGACCACGCCCACCGGACGATGTGCTCGGGGTCGGTGAAGAACGTCGCGAGGGGCCCCTCGACGTTGCCGTTCCACAGCTCCTCGCGTCGCCACCGGCGGCGCACCGTGCGCCGCACGACCTGCGGCAGCGTCACCCGCGCGAAGGGCAGATCGAGCCACACCAGCAGATCGGCGCGGGCCGCCAGCAGAACGTCGTCTTGCCCGCGCCCGACACGCCCGCGACGAGAATCCGCCGCGGGCGTGTGGGAAGGGGGTCTCGCGCGCCGAGCACGACCGGGAGTCTACTTCTCGGTGTTCGGCTTCCAGCCGAGGGCCGGCGCGACGTGCGTTGCGAACTCCTCGACGATGTGGAGGTTGAACGCAACACCCAACTGCGACGGGATCGTGAGCATGAGGGTGTCGGCCCTCATGACCGCGGCATCCTGCTGCAGCTGCTCGACGAGGACGTCGGGGGATGCCGCGTAGGTCTTGCCGAACGTCGAGCGGAAGCCGTCGATGTAGCCGATGCCGTCGCCCTCCTGACTGTGTCCGAAATACAGCTCGTCTTCGGCCGTCGTGATGGGGAACACCGAGCGGCTCACCGACACGCGCGGTGTGCCGGGGTGTCCGGCCTCCTGCCACGCCGCGCGGAAGCGATCGATCTGTTCGGCCTGCAGGATGTCGAACGGACGGCCGTCGGCCTCGGTGACGAGAGTCGACGACATCAGGTTGAGCCCCATCCGCCCCGCCCACTCCGCGGTCTCGCGGCTTCCTGCGCCCCACCAGATGCGGTCACGCAGGCCGGGGGAGTGCGGTTCGATGCGCTGCAGCCCGCTCCCGCCTCCGAAGGGCGAGTTCGCGTCTCGCTCGGCGATGCCCTCGCCGCCGATCGCACGCCAGAAAAGATCGAAGTGCTCGCGGGCGAGGTCGGCCCCGCGCGGATCCTCTCCCGTGTAACCGAACTTCTCGTAGCCGCGGACGACCGTCTCGGGTGAGCCGCGGCTCACGCCGAGGGCGAGCCGACCGTCGGAGATGAGGTCGACAGCGGCGGCCTCCTCGGCGAGGTACAGCGGGTTCTCGTAGCGCATGTCGACGACGCCCGTGCCCATCTCGATGCGCTCCGTCTTCGCGGCGATCGCGGCGAGCAGCGGCATGGGCGAGGCCTGCTGGCGAGCGAAGTGGTGCACGCGGAAGTAGATGCCGTTCGCGCCGAGCTCGTCCATCCCCTGGGCGAGGTCGATCGCCTGGTGCAGCGAGTCGCCGGCCGTGAGCTCGCGCCCGCCGCCGAGCGGCCCGTAGTGTCCGAACGAGAGTGTTCCGAAGCGTTGCATGATGACCTCAACCGTACGCGGGTGCGTTCCATTCCCGTGAATGGATGCCGCGGGTAAGGTGACGCGAATGCTGCCCTCGCACGTGTGCAGGGCAGCATTCGCGCCGCCTTTTGGAGGTGCCCGCAGACGAGGTGGCGTGATTGCGGGGATGCCGACCCGCGAGCACCCCGTTCGCGCCACCTCGTTCGGATGCTCGTGTGCACGCGCCGGCGCGGGTCACACCCCGTCGCGGACGGCGCGCACAAAGGCCTCGACGTTCGCCCGCATCGCCGTGATGCGTGCGGCGCGAGCGGCCTCGCGGTCGAACCCGGTGTAGGCGAGGGGCGGCAGCTTCCGCACGTTGGCGTTGCACTGGAAGCGGTCGCACGCGAGGGTGCCGACGGTGTCGCCGCGGCGCCCGGCATCCCCGACCCGCTTCGCCGTGAACAGCAGCACGTCGTTCGGGAGGTGCACATCGGCGCACCACGCGCACTGTGCGCGCGTGCGCGGCTTGGACTCGGCTTGGCGCAGCAGAAGGCCCGTCGGCTCGCCGTCGAGCTCGGCGACGACGTATCCGACGAGGGCGAGCTTGCGGTCGCGCGCGCCGTAGAAGTCGAAAGCGTCCCACGGGGTGTCGCTGAACTCGGCGGGAAGGGTCAGGTTCCTGCGCTCGGACTGTGTGACGTTGATGAGGCTGGCGCGGATCTGCGCCTCGGTGAGAGCGTGCATGGACGTGTCTTTCGTGACAGGGATGCCGGGTGAGCCTGCGCATCCGGGGGAGGGGTCGACGATGTCGGCGCCGGCGCTCATCCGCGGGTACGCGGGGCGCGCGGCGCCGGGGCGGCGTCATCTCCGAGTGGCGGTCTGCCCGCCACCGACCTCCCCTCGGCCGAACCGGCCGTTCACGGGTGTCCATGGCTTCAGGTTACGCCGCGATGACGACGCGGGGGAATGCCGGGGGAAGCGCTGTGCTTGGATCGGAGCATGACCCGTATCGGCACGAGCGACCTCGACGTGTTTCCTCTCGCCCTCGGCGGCAACGTGTTCGGCTGGACGGCCGACCGCGACGCCTCCTTCGCCATCCTCGACGCGTTCCACGCGGGCGGCGGCAACTTCATCGACACTGCAGACTCCTACAGTGCGTGGGTGCCGGGACACGAGGGCGGTGAGAGCGAGCGCCTCCTCGGTGAGTGGCTCGCGAGCCGCCGGCACACAGGCGTGACCGTCGCGACGAAGGTCTTGACGACCTT
>QFPD01000386.1 GCA_003248845.1 Microbacterium sp.
CCGACCGCCGTGCACTGGCTGTCGGAGCTCGACCGTCTCGCTCCGGCCCGCCACTGACACTCGCATAGGATCGAACGGTGACGGAACATCGCGCAGACCTCGGCAAGGATCCCTCGCGGGTCAGCGGCATGTTCGACGAGGTCGCGGCCGGCTACGACCGCACCAACACGGTGCTGAGCCTCGGTCAGGACAAGCTGTGGCGCATCGCGACGACCCGCGCCGTCGCACCGAAGCCCGGTCAGCGCATCCTCGATCTCGCCGCCGGCACGGGCGCGAGCTCGGTCGCGCTCGCCCGTTCGGGTGCCGAGGTGACCGCGGGAGACTTCTCGCCCGGCATGATCGCGGAGGGTCGCCGTCGGCACGGGCACGTCCCGAACGTGACGTTCGTGCAGGCGGATGCCATGGCGCTCCCCTTCGCTGACGACAGCTTCGACGCGGTCACGATCTCGTTCGGGCTCCGCAACGTCAACGACCCACGGCTGGCGCTGCGCGAGATGCTGCGCGTCACCGCCCCCGGCGGCCGGCTCGTCGTGTGCGAGTTCTCCCACCCGCAGAATCCGGCGTTCGGGGGGCTGTACCGCTTCTACAACGACCGTGTGCTGCCGGTCGTCGCGAAGACCGTCTCGAGCAACGCCGACGCGTACGACTACCTCAACGAGTCGATCCGCGACTGGCCCGATCAGGTGACGCTGGCGAGCTGGATCCGCGATGCCGGGTGGACCGAGGTCGCGCACCGCGACCTGACATTCGGCATCGTCGCACTCCACCGCGCCGTCAAGCCGCACGCCTGAGGGTCCGGCCGCGCGGCGACGCCGCACGCCGCACCGGTGATCACCCCGGGTAGGCTGGATGCCGTGACTGCCAGCCTTCCCGCCGGTGCCCATGCTCCGGGCGAGCGCCTGTCTGCCCAGCTGGGCCTGACTGAGCGCGTCCTCGCCGGGCCTCGTCTGCGGAAGCTCCTGGGCATCGTCGAATCGGGCCTCGACGAGGTCGAGCAGTCGCTCGCGCGCGAGCTCAAGGTCACCGATGCGCTCGCGGACGCCGCGACCCGCTACCTGTACGAGGCCGGCGGTAAGCGCGTGCGCCCGATGCTCACACTCCTCACCGCGCAGCTCGGCGCGGGCACGACCGCGCACGTGATCGCCGGAGCCACCGCGCTCGAGATGACGCATCTCGGCTCGCTCTACCATGACGACGTCATGGACGGCGCGGACGTGCGCCGCGGCGTCCCGAGCGCGCACGCCGTCTGGGGCAACAACGTCGCGATCCTCACCGGAGATCTCCTCTTCTCGCGCGCGAGCCAGCTCATGGCCCAGATCGGCGAGCGCGCGATCCGGCTGCAGGCCGACACGTTCGAGCGGCTCGTGCTCGGCCAGATGCACGAGACGGTCGGTCCGCAGGCGGGCGATGACCCGGTGGAGTTCTACCTGCAGGTGCTCTCCGACAAGACGGGGTCGTTGATCGCGGCATCCGCTCAGGCGGGCGCGCTCTTCTCCGACGCGCCCGACGCGTATGTGCAGCCGGTGCTCGAGTACGGCGAGAAGGTCGGCGTCGCGTTCCAGCTCCTCGACGACGTCATCGACCTGTCGGCCGATGCGGGGGCGACGGGCAAGGTTCCCGGCACGGACCTGCGTGCGGGCGTCCCGACGATGCCGTCGCTGCTGCTCGCGCGGGCCTCCGACCCGGCATCCCGCTCTCTCAAGGCCACGATCGACGATGGCGTGCT
>QFPD01000124.1 GCA_003248845.1 Microbacterium sp.
CGGATCGTCGCGAAGTTGTCGTCGGCGAGGACGATCTCCGCGGCTTCCTTCGTCGCCTCGGTGCCCTTGATGCCCATCGCGATGCCCACGTCGGCGCGCGTGAGGGCGGGCGCGTCGTTGACGCCGTCGCCCGTCATCGCAACGACTTCGTGATGCGATTGCAGGGCGCGAACGATCCGGATCTTGTGCTCGGGGCTCGTGCGCGCGAAGACGTCCACCTTCTGCACGACCTTGGCCAGCTCGTCCTGACTCATGGCCTCGAGCTCGGCTCCGGTGAGGACGGGGGTGCCCCCGCCGCCTGACGACTCCGACGCCGCGGCGGGAACGAGGCCCATCTCGCGGCTGATCGCGAGCGCGGTCCCCGCGTGGTCACCCGTGATCATCTTCACGCGGATGCCGGCGGCGTGGCAGTCCGCGATGGCGTCGATCGCTTCGGGGCGTGGCGGGTCGAGGATGCCCCACAGCCCGAGGAACTCGAGGTCGACGAGGTCGTCCACGCCGATCTCGGTGCGCCGCGTGGCCGCGCGGGCCGCCGCGAGCACCCGCAGTCCCTGACCGCTCAGATCGTCGATCGCCGCTTCCCAGAACGAGATGTCGAGAGTCTCCGACCCGTCCGCGCCGCGCTGGGTGAGCGCACGCTCGAGGATGCGGTCGGGAGCGCCCTTCACGAGGATGGCGCGGCCACCGCCCGCTTCGGCGCCGGCCTCGACGAGCGTCGCCATGAACTTGTTGGCCGAGTCGAACGGCACGACGTCGATGCGGCGCGCGCCCGCGGCATCCGCCTTGCCCTTCATCGCGACGACTTTGAGCGCGCCCTCGGTCGGCTCGCCGACCAGGGTCCAGCCGCCGCCATCGGCGCGAACGACCTCGGCGTCGTTGCAGAGGTCGGCAACGGCCAGAAGCGCGGCGAGGTCGCGCCCGCCCGCCGGCGTGATCTCGCCGGACGGGTCGTAGCCCAGGCCCGAGACCTCGTAGCGCGCGACGGGCGTCACCATCGTTCGGACAGTCATCTCGTTCTTCGTGAGGGTGCCGGTCTTGTCGGAGCACACCGTCGTGACCGAACCGAGCGCCTCCACCGCGGGGAGCTTCCGCGTGATGGCGTTCCGGCGGGCCATCTGCTGCACGCCGATCGCGAGGGTGATCGTGACGAGCGCGGGCAGACCCTCGGGAATGGCCGCGACCGCGAAGCCGATCGTCGCGGAGATGAGCTCCGGGAACGGCATCTGGTGCAGGTAGCGGCCGATCAGCATCATGACGGCGGCCATCCCGAGAATGACGAGCGTCAGCACCTTGCCGAAGCGGTCGAGCTGCTTCGTGAGGGGCGTCGCGAGAGATCCGGCGTCGCTCACGAGCGCCTGGATGCGCCCGATCTCGGTGTGCGCACCGGTCGCGGTCACGATGCCCACGCCCTGGCCGGCCGACACGATCGTGCCGGAGAAGGCCATGGACGCCCGGTCTCCGACACCTGCATCGTCAGCGACCGCGTCGGTCTGCTTCGACGACGGCACCGATTCTCCCGTGAGCGCCGCCTCCTCGATGCGCAGCTGCGACGCTGACACGAGACGGACGTCGGCGGGCACCTTGTCACCCGGCATCAGTCGGACGACGTCGCCGGGCACGAGGTCTTGGGCAGGGATCGTCGCCCACGCGCCTGCGCGCCGCACCGTCGCATCCGCGGAGAGCATGCCGCGGATGCCCGCGAGCGCCTTCTCGGCCCGTCCCTCCTGTGCGTAGCCGATCACCGCGTTGATGACGGCGACGGTCATGATCACCCAGAAGTCGAGCCAGTCCCCCATGACCGCCTTGATCGCGGCGGCTCCCAGCAGGATGAAGATCAGCGTGTCGTTGAAGTGACCGAGGAAGCGCAGCCACCCCGGCTGGCGCTTCGGCTCGGGGAGGAGATTCGGGCCGACGACGCCCTGCCGCGCCACCGCCTCGGCGGCATCCAATCCGTCGTCGCCGGTCGCCAAGGCGGATGCCACGGCGTCGGCAGAGAGGGCGAAGGGGCGATCGATCTCGAGGGACGGAGCGTCGCGTGCGGGCATGACGCGATCCTATTGCCGACGCGGACGCATCTCATCCGCGCCACGACCGGAAGAAGGAACGAGACGCTCAGGCGTCGCCGTTGAACATGCTCGTGACCGAGCCGTCCTCGAAGACTTCCTTGATGGCCCGCGCGAGGAGCGGCGCGATCGGCAGAATCGTGAGACCCGGGAAGCGCTTCTCGGGAGGCAGCGGAAGCGTGTCGGTGACGACGACCTCGTCGATCGAGCTGTCCTGCAGGCGCTCGACCGCCGGCGCGCTGAAGACGGCGTGAGTGGCCGCGACGATGACGCGCTCCGCGCCCTGCGCCTTGAGCGCCTGCGCGGCCTTCACGATCGTGCCACCGGTGTCGATCATGTCGTCGACGAGGAGGCATACACGCCCGTCGACGCGACCGACGATCTCGTTGACGGTCACCCGGTTGGCGACGTTCGGGTCGCGCCGCTTGTGGATGATCGCAAGCGGCGCGTTCAGGGAGTCCGACCACTGATCGGCGACGCGCACGCGGCCCGTGTCGGGCGAGACCACCGTGAGCTTCTCGCGGTCCTCCGGCGACAGCGTCTTCTCGAAGTAGTCGAGGAGCACGGGCTTGGCGAACAGGTGATCGACGGGACCGTCGAAGAAGCCTTGGATCTGCGCGGCGTGCAGGTCGACGCTCATGACGCGGTCGGCACCGGCCGTCTTGAAGAGGTCGGCGACGAGCCGAGCCGAAATCGGCTCACGGCCGCGACCCTTCTTGTCCTGACGCGAGTAGGGGTAGTACGGCGCGACGACGGTGATGCGCTTCGCGGACGCGCGCTTGGCGGCATCCAGCATGATGAGCAGCTCCATCATCCATTCGTTGACCGGCGGTCCGAACGACTGGATGAGGAAGATGTCGCACCCGCGGATCGAGACCTCGAAGCGTGTGAGGATCTCCCCCGAAGCGAACGTCCGGTGCTCCGTGGGAACGAGTTCCGTCTCCAGCTGCGCGGCGACCGCCTGCGCGAGGTCGGGGTGCGAGCTGCCCGACGCGACCACGAGCCGCTTCTTGGTCTTGACCACCAGGCCCGGCGCGATGTCGTCGCGCTCCTGCTCAGCCTTCTTCTTGCGCCCCATCGTCCGCTTTCTGTGCGGACCGGGCACGCGCTGCGGCATCCGCCGCTGCCGTTCCCGGTCGGTGATTCTCGACCCACCCCTCGACATTGCGCTGAGGGGCGACGCTCAAGGCGAGCGCACCGGCCGGGACATCCTTGCGGATCACCGCGCCGGCGCCGGTCTTGGCGCCGTCTCCAATCCTAACCGGGGCAACGAACACGTTGTGCGAGCCGGAGTGCACCTCATCGCCGATCTCGGTGCGGTGCTTCGCGATGTCGTCGTAGTTCGCGGTGATCGCCCCCGCGCCGAGGTTCACGCCCCGTCCGATCGTCGTGTCGCCGATGTAGGAGAGGTGCGGCACCTTGCTGCCTTCGCCGATCGTGGCGTTCTTCGTCTCGACGAATGTGCCGATCTTGCCGCCCGCCGCGAGGTTGGTCCCGGGTCGCAGGTAGGCGAACGGGCCGACCGTGGCGCTCGCGCCGATGACGGCCAGCGTGGCGTCGCTGCGGCGGACGGTCGCGTTCTCGCCGACCTCGCAGTCTTCGAGGGTCGTGTCGGGGCCGATGGTCGCCCCGGATGCCACGGCGCTCGCCCGCAGGATGTGCGTATTCGGGAGCACCGTCACGTCGGGAGCGAGCGTCGCGGTGACGTCGATCCAGGTCGTCGCCGGGTCCTGGATCGTCGCGCCCTCGAGCTGCCAGCGACGCACCGTGCGCGCGTTCAGAAGGCGCCCGGCCTCGGCGAGCTGGGCGCGGTCGTTGACGCCGAGCGTGAGTGTGACGTCGCGCACGATGGATGCCGTGACGCCGAGCGCGTCCGCCCGGGCGAGCGCGATGACGTCGGTGAGGTACTTCTCCCGCTGGGCGTTGTCGGTGCCGACGAGCGCGAGATGGCGGCGCAGCGCCGGCGCCTGGAAGACGTAGACGCCTGCGTTGACCTCGGTGACGGCGGCCTCGGCGGCCGTGGCATCCTTCTGCTCGACGATCCGCTCGACCGTGCCGTCCGTCGCGCGGATGACGCGCCCGTACCCGGTCGCGTCCGGGAGCACTGCCGACAGGAGCGTCGTCGCCGCGCGGGAGGCGCGATGATCGGCGATCAGGGCGCTGAGGGTGTCGAAGTCGAGGAGGGGCACGTCACCGGAGAGCACGAGCACGTCACCCGCGAAGTCGGGGACGGCGGCGAGCGCGACCTCGACGGCGCGTCCCGTGCCGGGGATCTCGTCCTGATCGACGACGACGACCTCGGGTGAGATGCCCGTGACCGCATCGGCGACCTGGTCGCGCTCGTGGCGGACGACGACGAGGACGTGCGCGGGAGCGAGGTCGCGGGCCGTGTCCAGCACGTGGCCGACGAGCGGGCGCCCGCCGATCCGGTGCAGCACCTTGGGAAGCGACGAGCGCATGCGTGTTCCCTGCCCGGCGGCGAGGATCACGATGGCCAGCGACTCGTCGAGCGTCGTGTTCGTCATGCTCCGCCGCCAGGATTCGAACCTGGGCCTCACAGCTCCAAAGGCTGTCGTGCTGCCGTTACACCACGGCGGAACGCCCGCGCACAGCGGGCGGTTACAGTCTGCCACGGGCGCGAGCCGGCACCCGCGATAATGGAGCGATGGCCACCGAGCACGATGAAGTCGACCGGATCGTCGATGCGTGGAGCACGCAGCGACCCGATCTCGACTTCTCACCGCTCGAGGTGCTCTCGCGCGTCGACCGCCTCTCGCGGCATCTCGACCGCGCGCGGCGCGAAGCGTTCCGCCGGAGCGACCTGGAGCCCTGGGAGTGGGACGTGCTCTCCGCGCTTCGTCGCGCCGGGGAGCCCTACCAGCTGAGCCCCAAGCAGCTCCTGCAGCAGACCCTCGTCTCGAGCGGCACGATGACCAATCGCATCGACCGACTCGTCGGGCGTCGCCTCGTGCGCCGCGAGGCCGACCCCGCCGACGGGCGGAGCGTGCTCGTCACGATGACCGATGACGGCAAGACGCGGGTGGATGCCGCGATCACGCGCCTCGTCGACGCGGAGGCCGAGCTTCTCGGCGTGCTCTCCCGCGGCGATCGGGAACGCCTCGCCGGCCTGCTGCGCAAGCTGTCGCTGAGTTTCGACGCCTGACGCCGTCGGACTCCGCTCGACCGCCTGCGCTGATGGCGACTTGCGCACATATACCCCGGGGGGTAATATGCAGATACCCCCAGGGGTAAATTGGATGCGGAGAGGGAACCATGAGGATCATCATCATCGGCGGCGTCGCCGCGGGAATGAGCGCGGCCGCCCGCGCCCGTCGCCACAGCGAAGAAGCCGAGATCATCGTCCTCGAACGCGGACCGGAGGTCTCATTCGCCAACTGCGGACTCCCGTACCACGTGAGCGCAGAGATCGATGACGCGCGGGACCTGCGCCTGCACACACCGGACTCCCTGAAGGCGGCTCTGAACCTCGACGTGCGCACGCGACATGACGTCATCGCGATCGACACCGCGGCACAGACGGTGACCGCCCTGACGCCCGACGGCGCCGAAACCTTCGACTACGACGCTCTCGTGCTCGCTCCGGGCGCGGCGGCGGCACGACCTCCCCTTTCCGGCATCGATTCGCCGCGAGTCCGGACGCTCCGCACGGTGGCCGACGCCGTCGACCTGCGCACCCGGGTCGACGAGGGCGTTCGCCGCGCTGTGGTGCTCGGCGCGGGCTACATCGGCATCGAAGCCGCCGAGGCGCTGCGCCACCGCGGGCTCGAGGTAGACGTCGTCGAACTCGCGCCCCATGCCCTCCCCCGCATCGAGCGCGAGCTCGCACAGGTCGCCGCCGACGAGCTCGAGCACCTCGGCATCCGTGTCCACCCGGGGATCGCGGCGACATCGATCGGCGACGACGGCGTTCAGGCGACGGTGACCCTCTCCGACGGCCGCGAGCTCATAGCGGATGTCGTGGTCCTCTCGGTCGGCGTCCGACCCGACACCGCCTTCGTCGCGGATGCCGGCATCGCCACCGAGCGCGGGGCGATCGTCGTGGACGAGCGCGGCCGCACTTCCGCCCCGAGGGTGTGGGCCGCGGGCGACGCGACCCTCTCCGTCGATGCGACCCTGGGGATCCGCCGCCCCGTCGCCCTCGCCGGCCCCGCCAACCGCGCCGGGCGGCTCATCGCCGACGACATCTTCGGCGCCGCGGGCGCCCGCGCCATCCCATCGGCGCTCGGGACAGCGATCGTGCGCATCGGCGAGCTCACCGTGGCGTCGACCGGGGCGAACCGCGACGACCTCGTGGCCGCCGGTGTGCCCTTCCGCACCGTGCACCTGCACCCCAACCAGCACGCGGGCTACTTCCCCGGTGCCTCGGCGGTGCACCTCGTGGTCCACATCGACGACGACGGAACGATCCTGGGCGCGCAGGCCGCGGGACGCGAGGGCGTCGAC
>QFPD01000125.1 GCA_003248845.1 Microbacterium sp.
ATGAGGCGGTACAGGATGCCGGCGACGAACGCCGCGACGAACCCGTTGGCCGCGACCGCCGAGACGGTGGCCGTGCCGAAGGCGAGGAGCGGCACGATCAGCATGACGTAGCGGACGCCTGCGGCGGAGGCCCATCCGCGCTCCACGGCGAGGCGGGCGAGGAACCCGAAGAGACCGCCGAAGGCCACCCCGACGATGATCGCGACGAGCGTCGCGGGCACAGCGCCGACGAACGCCAGGACGAACTCGGTGAAATGCTCCTCGAGCTGCGCTTCGGTCGCGGCGTCGATGCTGTCGGCGTTGGCCGCGGCGAGCAGCGTCGGCAGCACGACTGCGGCCGCGAGCGCCATCGCGAACACCGGCGAGACGAGGCCGTCGTTGTAGCCGCTCTCGACGTTGAGGATCTGGCGGATGCGCGGGAGGATCCGCGGCGAGCGCAGGAGTGCGGCGGCAGGCGCGAAGTCGGTCGGCATGACCACGCAGGCGATCACGAGAAGGACGAACACGTTGAGGTTCGGCAGGATCCAGATGCCGCTCACGACCACCGCGAGGAGAGACAGCGGCAGGGCGATCAGGACGAGCCGAGCGATCGTGCGCCCCTCGCCGCCGAAGACGCCGCCGCGCACCTCGCACGCGTCGACGAACAGGAGCACCGCGAGGATCAGCTCGACGACATGCTCGGCCGACTCGCTCCCAACGGCCTCCGCGAAGCCGTTCACATCGATGAAGACGAGCCCGGCACCGGCGAGAGTGAGCACCGCCGGCCCCGCGACGCCGTAGCGTGCGAAGCGATGCTCGACGAGCGACCACAGGGCGATGGCGACGAAACCGCAGAGGAAGATCAGCGGCATCCGTCCTCCCCTGTGACTCCCCACGGCCGCGGCCGAGGCGACGCGCGCCGCCCGTCGATACTGTACCGGGTGCCCTCCGTCAGCTCGTCGCGGTCGCGATGACCGAGAGGACGTTGCCCGCGGGGTCGCGGAACCAGGCGAGGCTCTCGCCGTAGAACCGCTCCGCCGCGCCGATGTCATCGACGGAGAAGCCGGAGAAGGCGTTGTGGATCGTGACCATCGGACACTCCCGTCCCGCGCGGCTCAGCGCTCCACGAGGATACCGTCCGCGTCTGCCCAGACGTAAGCACCCGGGCGGAAGACGACGCCCCCGATCTCCACGGGGACGTCGACCTCGCCGACGCCGTCCTTCGCACTCTTGCGCGGGTTCGACCCGAGGGCCTTCACCCCGAGCGGGAGCGCTCCGATCGCCGTACGGTCGCGGACCGCACCGTGCACGATGATCCCGGCCCAGCCGTTCTCGACGGCGGATGCCGCGATCAGGTCGCCGACGAGGGCCGACTCGAGCGAGCCCCCGCCGTCGACGACGAGGACGGCCCCCTCGCCGGCCGTCGCGAGCGTCGCCTTGACGAGAGCGTTGTCGCGGTGGCAGCGAACGGTGCGGACCGGGCCGTGGAAGGCGACGTGCCCGCCGATGTCGTGCAGCTGCAGGGCGAGCGCGTCGAGCTCCTCGCCCCGTTCGTCGTACAGATCGGCCGTCGCGATGGTGGTCATGGATGCCACGCTACGCCGGCGGCGCCCGCGCCGCCGAGGCCCGCAGAGGCGAAATCCGGGGATTCTTCCGCGCTCGTGGATTCCGCGGGAACACATCCGCTGTGCATACCGTTGCATGCATCGGGTTCTCCGGACGCTCCCGCAGAACACCACTCCAGAACCGGGCCGACGTCGTCCCTCCGCATCCCGACACCCCAGGAGAAGCCATGAGCCCCGCCGTCACCGAAGCCCCCATCCTCGACGTTCTCGCCGAGCGCTGGAGCACCCGCATCTTCGACGCCGAGACCCCGATCGACGAGGCCGCGCTCGCGAGCGCGCTGGAGGCCGCACGCTGGGCGCCGTCGGCCAACAACACGCAGCCGTGGCGCTTCGTCGTCGCGCGCCGGGGCACGACGGAGCACGCGCAGATCGTCGCCGCACTGATGGGCTTCAACCAGGCATGGGCCGCGGATGCCGCCGCGCTCGTCGTGTTCGCGGCCTCGGCATCGCTCGACGGCAAGCCGCTGCCGTGGGCGGCCTACGACACCGGCCAGGCCGCCGCCCACTTCACGGTGCAGGCGCACGCGTCGGGTCTGCACACGCACCAGATGGGCGGTTTCGACCGCGCCAAGATCGCCGAGGACTTCGGATTCGGCGACGACATCGCCGCCGTCACGGTGATGGCCGTCGGTGCTCTCGGCGACGTCGCAACCGCTCCCGAGGCGCTGCGCGAGCGCGAACTGGCCCCGCGCACACGTCGCCCCATCGGGGACTCGCTCGTCGTCGACGCCTGAGTCGCGGTGGGCACCGCCCCGCCGCGCTCGCGTCAAGAGACGACTTGTCGTTCCGCAGATGCGGAACTATCGTCGCTACCGTGACGCATTTCCGGATCAGTGAGGCCGCGGCGCTCGTCGGAGTGAGCGACGACACCGTGCGACGGTGGGTCGGTGACGGCATCCTCGAGGTCTCGCACGACGCCGCGGGACGCCAGGTCGTCGATGGCGCCCACCTCGCACGGCACGCGCAGCGCCTCGCCTCCGCCGCCGAGGTCGGAGACGTCGGCGAGGTACGGCGCAGCGCCCGCAACCGCTTCACCGGGCTCGTCACGAAGATCGACATCGACGGCCTGATGGCGCAGGTCGAGCTGCAGTGCGGCCCGCACCGCGTCGTCACCCTGATGTCGTCTGAAGCCGCGCGCGACATGCATCTGGAGATCGGCTCGAAAGCGGTTGCCGTCGTCAAGGCGACCATGGTCATCCTCGAAACCGAGAAGGACGCCTCCGCATGAGCGCACTCCGCCGCGCCGTCGCCGTGATGACCGTCGCCGCTGCCCTCTCCCTCGCCGGATGCGCGGCCGGCAGCAGCGCGGATACGACCGCCTCCCCCGGGGCCGGGACGACGACGAGCCCGGCGCCCGAACTCACCGGGGAGCTCACGGTCTTCGCCGCGGCCTCCCTGTCGAGCGCCTTCGACGAGCTCGCAACGCAGTTCGCGCAGCTGCACCCGGGCCTCGAGGTGGCACCCATCAGCTACGACGGCTCGTCCGTCCTCGCGACGCAGCTGTTGGGCGGTGCGGCCATCGACGTGTTCGCCTCCGCCGACGAGAAGAACATGGCGAAGGTGACGGATGCCGGGCTCGCGTCGGGCGCCACTGCGTTCGCGACCAACACGCTCGAGATCGCCGTCGCGCCCGGCAACCCCGAGAAGATCTCGTCGCTGCAGAGCCTCACCGCACCGGGCCTCACCGTCGTTCTGTGCGCCGCCGAGGTGCCGTGCGGTTCGGCCGCGCAGAAGCTGCTCTCCACGGCGGGTGTCGCCCTGACCCCTGCCAGCGAGGAGCAGAACGTGACCGCCGTCCTCACGAAGGTGAGATCAGGCGAGGCCGATGCGGGCCTCGTCTACCGCACCGACGTGACCGCGGCGGGCGACGCCGTCACGGGCGTCGAGATCGACGGGGCGGATGCCGCGACGAACGTCTATCCGATCGTCGCGCTCGCAGGCGCCCCGAACCCCGAGGCCGCCCGCGCCTTCGTCGCGTTCGTGCTCTCCGCCGACGGCCAGAAGGTGCTGAAGAGCTTCGGCTTCGGAGCGCCGTGACCGTCGCGGGGAGGCATCGTCGCCCGCCCGTGTGGCTGCTCGTCCCCGCGGGCATTGCAACCCTGCTCCTGGCGATGCCGTTCGTGGCGCTTCTCGTCCGTCTCGACTGGGCGAACGTGCCGTCCGCGATCACCTCGCCCGCCGCGCTGCAGGCGCTCGTCCTGTCGCTGACGACGGCATCCCTCGCGACCGTCCTGTGTCTCATGCTGGGTGTCCCCCTCGCCCTCGTCATCGCGCGGGCCACGGGCGCCCTCGCCGCAACGCTGCGCACCCTCACCGCCCTGCCGCTCGTACTGCCGCCACTCGTCGGCGGCATCGCCCTGCTGTCGCTCTTCGGCCGCGCGGGCCTGCTGGGCGGAGCCCTCGCGCTCGTCGGCATCCGGATCCCGTTCACGACCGTCGCCGTCGTGATCGCCCAGACGTTCGTCGCGCTCCCCTTCCTCGTGATCTCGGTGGAGGGCGCCCTGCGGACGAACGGCACGGCGCACGAGGCGGTCGCGGCGTCCCTCGGCGCCCACCCGTTCACCGTCTTCCGCCGCGTGACGCTGCCGCTCGTCGCCCCGGGGCTCGTTGCGGGCACCGTGCTGTGCTTCGCCCGCGCGCTCGGAGAGTTCGGTGCGACGGCCCTGTTCGCCGGCAACGCCCCGGGCATCACCCGGACGATGCCGCTCGCGATCTACACCGCGTTCAACGGCGCGGGCGTCGGAGAGGACACCGCGATCGCCCTCTCGCTGCTGCTCATCGTCGTCGCCGTGGCCGTGCTCGTGCTGATGCGCGGGTGGAAGGCGGACGCGATTCGATGACACTCATCGCCGACATCCGATGCCGCGCCGGCGCGTTCACCCTCGAGGTGGCGCTGCGCGCCGAGCCCGGCGAGGTCGTCGCCGTGCTCGGGCCCAACGGGTCGGGCAAGTCGACCCTGCTCGGCGCGATCGCGGGGCACCGCCCCGACGCGGTCGGCACCGTCACGCTGGGCGAACGCGAGATCGATGCGCGCCTGCCCGCCGAAGAACGCCGCATCGGGCTGCTCGGCCAGCGGGCCCTTCTGTTCCCCCACCTCACCGCCCTCGAGAACGTCGCGTTCGGGCCGCGGGCCCAAGGGGCGTCACGGGTCACCGCCCGCGCGGACGCCCGCAAGCACCTCGCCGCCGTCGGACTCGAGGATCTCGCGCACCGTCGCCCGCACGAGCTCTCCGGCGGGCAGCAGCAGCGGGTCGCGATCGCCCGCGCCCTTGCCGCCTCCCCCGATGCCTTGCTGCTCGACGAGCCGTTCGCCGCCCTCGACGCGCTCAGCGCCGCTCACGTGCGCCGGATCGTCGCGGAGCTGCGCGAGCGCGCGGCGATCCCGATCGTCCTCGTGACCCACGATGCCGTGGATGCGGTCGTGCTCGCGAACCGCACGGTGGTGCTGCGAGACGGTCGGGTGGAGCACGAGGGCGCGACCGCGGAGGTCCTCGGACACCCCCGGTCGGCGTTCGTCGCGGCCGTCGCGGGCGTGAACCTCCTCCACGGCACCGGAACCTCGCACGGCACGATCGCGGTGCCGCGCGCCGCCGGGCGGAGTCTCGAGCTCCGCGGAGGCGGGCAGATGCCCTCCGCCGGTGAGCGCGGATCGGTCGCGTTCGCTCCGGGAGCGGTGCGGGTGCACGCGCTTCCCGCCGACGGCGGGGAGGCGGAGACGGATGCCCCGAACACGTGGACCGGGACGATCGACCTGATGGAGCCAGCCTCCGGCGGCATCCGTCTGACGACGGCCGAAACGCCGGAGATCGCTGTCCTCTGCCCGTCGTCGACCGCCGCAGAGCTCGGCGTCGCGCCGGGCCGCGCTGTCGCGTTCCACGTTCCCGAGGGAGAGGTCTCCGTCCGCTTCGCCGAGTGAGCAGTGCTACCGTTGCCGGACGGAAGGGGGTGGAGGATGGTGGCCACGCCCGGAGCAGCGCCGGCGGCCCGCCGCAGCGCGGCGCAGCGGCTGCCATCGACGGGCAGTCTCGCCGATCGCTTCCATCGCCCCCTGCGCGACCTGCGCATCTCTCTCACCGACCGCTGCAACTTCCGCTGCGTCTACTGCATGCCGCGCGCGGTCTTCGGGCGCGATTACGCCTTCCTCGATCACGAAGAGCTGCTCACGTTCGACGAGATCGAGCGCATCGCCCGGATCTCGGCGGCGCACGGGGTCCGCAAGCTGCGGCTGACGGGCGGCGAGCCGCTGCTGCGCCGCGGCGTCGAAGAGCTGATCGCGCGGCTTGCCGCACTGCGCACGCCCGAAGGCGACCGCCTCGAGATCGCGCTGACGACGAACGGCGCGGCCCTCGCCGTGAAGGCGCAGGCGCTGAAGGATGCCGGGCTCGATCGCCTGACCGTGTCGATCGATTCGCTCGACGATGAGGTGTTTCAGCGGATGAACGACGTCCGCTTCCCCGTGGCACGGGTCCTCGACGGGATCGATGCCGCGCACGCGGCGGGCCTCGGCCCGATCAAACTCAACATGGTCGTCAAGCGCGGGCTCAATGACGGCGAGATCGAGGAGATGGCCTCCCGCTTCAGAGGCACGCCGTACACCCTCCGCTTCATCGAGTACATGGACGTCGGCACCTCGAACGGATGGGAGCTCGACGAGGTGGTCCCTGCCGCCGAGATCGTGGCGCGCATCGATGCCCGGTTCGCCCTGGAAGAGCTCCCGCCCGCCGTGCCGGGTGAGACGGCGCGGCGCTGGCGCTATCGCGACGGAGCGGGCGAGATCGGGGTCATCTCATCGGTGACCAACACCTTCTGCGGCACCTGCAATCGGGCACGCATCTCGACCGAGGGCAAGCTCTACACCTGTCTGTTCGCGACGGAGGGGCACGATCTGCGCGCCCTGCTGCGCGGCGGCGC
>QFPD01000126.1 GCA_003248845.1 Microbacterium sp.
CGGGTGACCCGCGAGGAGGTGTCGGCCTCGGACGGGATGACGTCGGTGTGCCCCGGCAGGAGCAGGACGTCGTCATAGGTCAGTCCGACGAAGCCGAACGGGTCGTTGTGCTCCACGTGTTCTCCCTGCGGGCCGGGCGGCGTGCGTATGCACAAGTCTAAGTCGCGCGCGCGTGTGTTCATTCCCGGCCGCCGCGCCAGACGGACGCCGCGTGATATCACGGGGCGTTGTAGGCATGCGACGGAAACACGCGAAGGAGGAGCGGAAACAAGCCCGACACATTACGCTCGTACCGTCTCATCAACGCCGATGCGACCGCATCACCCGACTGGTGCGCTGGACTGGAGGATCTCTTGAGACCCATGACCCTCACCGCGCGAACCCCACTGCGGTGGATCGTGCTGGCCCTCGTGGCCTTCACCGCCGCGGCCGCTCTGCTGCTCACCAGCGGCACTGCTGCGTTCGCTGCCTCCGCCCCGGACACCCCCGGCGGCGATCAGGAGGCGACCGACTACTACTTCGGCGGGGTGATCACGTTCGAAGAGAAGCCGGTGCCCGACGTCACCGTGTCGGTGAAGGGCAGCGGTTTCGACGCGGAGACCGTGACGGATGCCGAGGGCAAGTGGCGCCTGTACGTGCCCGACAAGGACACCTACACGCTCACGGTCGACGAGAACACCCTTCCCGACGGCGTCATCGTCGATCCCTCCCAGCTGCCCGAGGGTCTGCAGCCGGTGCAGGGCACGACGGGTTCGTTCGAGGTCGAGTTCGGCCTCACGAAGACGAAGATCGTGAACCTGTTCCTCGGCGCGGGTGAACGCGTCACGCAGTCGTTCGGAGATCAACTGCTCGTGCGGCTCGTCAACGGGCTGAACTTCGGGCTCCTCCTCGCCCTCGCGGCGATGGGCGCGGCGCTCATCTACGGCACGACGGGCCTGTCGAACTTCGCCCACGGCGAGATGGTGACGTGGGGCGCGCTGCTCACGCTCCTCTTCTCGACGGTGTGGCAGCTCCCTCTGTGGGCGGGCATCCTCGCCGCTGTCCTCGGCGGCGCGGCTCTCGGGCTCGCGTTGGATGCCGCGCTCTGGCGCCCCTTGCGCAGACGCGGCCTCGGGGTCGTGCAGCTCATGATCGTGAGCATCGGTCTCTCGCTCGCACTGCGCTACACGTTCCAGTTCTTCGCCGGCGGCGCGACGTCGCAGCTGCCCGGCTCGAGCCCGACCCCGATCGAGTTCGGTCCGATCTCGCTCTCCTACATCGACCTCATCTCGATGGGCGTGAGCATCGTCGTCATCCTCGGCGTCGCGTTCTTCCTGCTGCGCACCCGCATCGGCAAGGCGACCCGCGCGATCAGCGACAACCCGCAGCTCGCATCGGCGTCGGGCATCAACGTCGACCGCGTCATCCGGATCGTGTGGATCATCGCCGGCGCGCTCGCGGCGATCTCCGGCGTGCTGTGGGCGTACTTCCGCCCGGGCGTGCGGTGGGACATGGGCACGCAGATGCTGCTCCTCATCTTCGCGGCGATCACCCTGGGCGGCCTCGGCACGGCCTTCGGCGCCCTGCTCGGCTCGCTCATCGTCGGCATCGTCGTCGAGACCTCGACGATGTGGATCCCGTCCGACCTCAAGTACGCGGGGGCGCTCGTCGTGCTGATCATCATCCTGCTGGTGAGACCACAGGGCCTGCTGGGTCGTAAAGAAAGGCTCGGGTGACCGCCATGGATTGGGGCTCCATCCTCTCCAACACGCTCAGCTACCTGCTGAGCCCCGTCACGATCGCCTACGCGCTCGCGGCGACCGGCCTCGCCGTTCACTTCGGCTACGCCGGCCTGCTCAACTTCGGTATGGCGGGCTTCATGGCCCTCGGCGCCTACGGGTACGCCATCTCGATCCTCACCTTCGGGTTGCCGTGGTACCTGGCGATGCTCGTCGGTCTCCTGCTCGCAGCGGTGTTCGCCGTGATCCTCGGCATCCCGACCCTGCGTCTGCGCGCCGACTATCTCGCCATCGTGACGATCGCGGCCGCCGAGATCGTGCGCCTGCTGTTCACGACCCAGGTGTTCGACGAGTGGACCAACTCGGCCGACGGCCTCGGCAACTACAACGGCAGCTTCCAGTCGTCGAACCCGTTCCCGGCGTTGCCCACGGGCGAGCGCTACGGCTTCGGCCCGTGGCAGTTCACGCAGCAGCAGCTGTGGGTCGTCGTCTTCGGCCTCATCATGCTGGCCCTGTCGATCGTCGTCGTCTGGTCGCTCATGCGCAGCCCCTGGGGTCGTGTGCTGAAGGGCATCCGCGAAGACGAGGACGCCGTGCGCTCGCTCGGCAAGAACGTCTTCGCGTACAAGATGCAGGCGCTCGTCGTCGGTGGTGTCATCGGCGCGCTCGGCGGCATCGTCTACGTGCTGCCCTCGGCGGTCATCCCGTCGAGCTACACGACGGCGCTCACCTTCTTCCTGTGGACGATCCTGCTCCTCGGCGGCGCATCGACGATCTTCGGGCCGTCCCTCGGCGCGGTGCTGTTCTGGATGGTCATGGCCCTCCTCGGCAACCTCCTTCCCGAGATGGCCAAGGCCGGCTGGCTGCCGATGACCGACATCCAGGCGGGCACGCTCCGCTACATCCTCGTGGGCGTCTCGCTCATGCTCCTCGTGATCTTCAGGCCGCAGGGCATCCTCGGCGACAAGAGGGAGATGACCTTTGTCAAGTGACCAGACTCCGGATGCCGGGGCCGCCGCCCCGGTGACCACCGCGACCGGAAGCATCCGTCGACCCAAGGCGCAGGGCCTCGCCCAGGGCGATGCCGTCCCCGGGGTCGCGAAGACCGACCCCATCATGGTGATCGACGGCGTGACGCGTCGGTTCGGCGGACTCACCGCCGTCGACGTCGAGCACCTCGAGATCCCGCGCAACGCCATCACGGCTCTCATCGGGCCGAACGGCGCCGGCAAGACGACCCTGTTCAATCTGTTGTGCGGCTTCGACAAGCCGAACTCGGGGACCTGGTCGTACGACGGCAAGAGCCTCGCCGGCATTCCGGCCTTCAAGGTGGCCCGAATGGGTCAGGTGCGCACGTTCCAGCTGACGAAGGCCCTGTCGCTTCTCACCGTGCTCGAGAACATGAAGCTCGGGGCACCGAAGCAGAGGGGCGAGAAGTTCTGGTCGTCGTTCATCCCGGCGATCTGGCGCCGCCAGGAGGAAGTGAACGAGGAGAAGGCCCGGGGCCTCCTCACGCGCTTCAAGCTGGATGCCAAGGAGAAGGACTTCGCCGCATCGCTCTCCGGCGGTCAGCGGAAGCTTCTCGAGATGGCGCGCGCCCTCATGAGCGATCCGAACCTCGTCATGCTCGACGAGCCCATGGCCGGCGTCAACCCGGCCCTTACGCAGTCGCTCCTCGATCACATCCTCGACCTGAAGGACCTCGGCGTGACCGTGCTGTTCGTCGAGCACGACATGCACATGGTGCGCCATATCGCCGACTGGGTCGTCGTAATGGCCGAGGGGAAGGTCGTCGCCGAGGGCCCGCCCGACACCGTCATGGAGGACCAGGCCGTCATCGACGCCTACCTCGGCAGCCACCAGGACGTCGACCTCGGCGTCGTCACGGGACGCGTCGCGGGCGAACTCGACGAGTCGGCCCAGGAGCTGCTCGAAGAGATCAGAGAAGACGAGGCGGCCGCGATCGCCGAGGCCGAGGAGGAGAACAAGTGAGCGACGACATCGTCGTCGAGGTCAAGGACCTCGACGCGGGCTACCTCCCCGGCATCAACATCATCAACTCCGCCAACCTCGTCGCCCGCAAGGGCGAGCTGATCGGCATCATCGGACCCAACGGCGCCGGCAAGTCCACGCTGCTGAAGTCGATCTTCGGCCTTGTGAAGGTGCGAGGCGGCGACATCACGGTCAACGGCGAGTCGATCGTGGGCCTCAAGGCGGACAAGCTCGTGCAGCGCGGTGTCGCATTCGTCCCGCAGACGAACAATGTCTTCCCCTCGCTGTCGATCGAGGAGAACCTGCAGATGGGGCTCTACCAGAACCCCAGGATCTACGCAGAGCGGCTCGAGTTCGTCACCGGCATCTTCGCGGAGCTCGGCAAGCGGCTCAAGCAGCGCGCGGGATCGCTCTCGGGCGGTGAACGCCAGATGGTGGCGATGAGTCGGGCACTCATGATGGATCCGTCGGTGCTGCTGCTCGACGAGCCGTCCGCGGGTCTGTCGCCCGTCCGTCAGGACGACGCGTTCCTGCGTGTCTCCGACATCAACAAGGCCGGGGTCACGACGATCATGGTCGAGCAGAACGCGCGCCGCTGCCTGCAGATCTGCGACCGCGGCTACGTCCTCGATCAGGGCCGCGACGCCCATGAGGGTACGGGCCGCGAGCTCCTGAACGACCCGCAGGTGATCGGTCTGTACCTCGGCACCCTCGGTGTCGACGACGCCGCCTGACGCCGCACCGTCGCGAGAGAGGGGGTGGATGCCACGGCATCCACCCCCTCTCTCGTTGCGCCCTCCGCCCCCTCCCCCGACGAGGCCGGACACGGGAAAGGGCCCCGGATCGCTCCGGGGCCCTTTCATTCGTGCGGTGCGTCAGCGGGTGTCGACGCGGGTGTGCATGTTGTCGGCACCGAACTGGAAGATACCGATCGATGCCTGCGTCGGGTCGCCGTTCTCGTCGAACGTGACCGGTCCGGAGTAGCCGTCGTAGTCGGCCACGCCGCCTCCGATGATGATGTCGGCGCACTCCGAGAACGAGGTGCACTTCTTACCGTCACCCGAGCCGCCGGAGACCTCCTGCAGCTTGCCGGCGATGTCCTTGCCGGTCGTCGAGCCCGACGCCAGCGAAGCGAGAGCGAGCAGGACGACGGCGTCGTACGACTCGGCCGCGTAGGAGTAGTCCTCGAGCGCGGCGTTGCCCGCGTCGGTCCAGGCGGTGTTCAGGCGCTCCTTGAAGTCGTCCTCGAGCACCGGTCCGGGCGTCGTGCCCTTCGCGCCCTCGAGCGAGACGGAGACCTGCGTCCCCCACTGCTTGAGGTTTCCGTCGACGAGGTAGAAGTTCTTCGCCTCCTGGCCCGCGTTCACCAGCAGCGGCGCGATCGTCGCGAACTGGTCGAACGTGATGAGCACGACGGCATCCGGCTTGGCCGCCGCGATCGTCGCGACCTGCGCGTCGAACGAGCTGTCACCGTCGTTGTAGGAGGCCTCGGCGACGACCGAACCGCCGGTCGATTCGAAGACCTTCTTGACGACGCCGTAGAGGCCCGTGCCGTAGGCGTCGTTCTGGTAGATGATGCCGATGTTCTTGTGGCCGTCCTCGGCGATGAGGTTGGCCAGCACCTCGCCCTGGAGCAGGTCGCTCGGAGCGGTGCGCCAGTAGAGGTTGTCGTCATCCCACGTCGTGAAGTCGGGCGACGTGTTGGCGGGCGAGAAGGTGATGATGCCGGCCGCGACGTTCGAGTCGAGGAACAGCTTCGTCACGCCCGATGCCGCCGCACCGATCATCGCGGACACGCCCGCGTTCTGGAGCTTGGGCACCGTCGTCTCGAAGGCCTTGTTGTCGGCGTCACCCGAGTCACCCGGGGTGAAGTCGATCGTGATGCCCTTCGCGGCCTCGTTGACCTCGTTGACAGCGAGCAGCACACCGGCCTCTTCGGGCGGGCCGAGGAAGGCGAGGCTACCGGTCTGGGGCAGCACGCTGCCGATCTTGAGAGTCAGGTCCTCCGCGGGACCCGTGCTCTCACTGGGCGTGGTCGACCCTCCGCCGCCGGCGCAGCCGGCGAGAAGGAGGGCGCTGACGGCACCGACGGCGATGGCGCCGACGAGCTTTCCCGCACCCGAACGTGTGAAGACGCTCATGTTGCTCCTTGCTGTGAATGAAACACGGTGCGGACTCGGGGTGCCGCGCCAGTGGGTCAAACCTAATGGGGCGGAGGTCTCCGCAATGTTGCAATGCGTTAACGGTGTGTCACATGAGGGTCACGGTGCGATAACGGTCGATCAGACGAGTTCTCCGACGTCGCCCGCCGTCCGTGCTCGTCGCGCGTGGCGCAGCGAGTCGACACTGAGGAGCACGAGCGCCACCCAGACGAGCGCGAAGCCGATCCAGCGCTCGAGCGGCATGGGCTCGCCGAGGATCCACCAGCCCGTCAGGAACTGCATGATCGGGGCGACGAACTGCAGCAGGCCGATCACCGTGAGCGGGGCCCGTCGCGCGCCGGCGGCGAACAGCAGCAGCGGCACGGCGGTGACGACACCGGCGAGGGTGACGAGTGCCGTGTGCCCCGCGCCCTGCGTGCCGAAGACGAGCCCGGTCGTCGAGGCCACGACGATGAGCTGCACGATCGCGATCGGCGTGAGCCACAGCGACTCGAGAGTGAGGCCGCTGATGGCATCCACGCTCGGCCCGATCTGCTTTTTGACGAGACCGTAGGTGCCGAAGGATGCCGCGAGCGTCAGCGCGACAGTCGTGAAGCCCGCCGCCGACAGGTCGGGCAGCGCG
>QFPD01000127.1 GCA_003248845.1 Microbacterium sp.
TCGCGCGTCCGGTCAGGCGCGGGGGTGGGCGAGGCGGTAGGCGTCGCGGATCCGCTCGGTCGAGACGTGGGTGTAGATCTGCGTGGTGCCCAGGCTCGCGTGGCCGAGCATCTCCTGCACGGTGCGCAGATCCGCCCCGCCGTCGAGCAGATGCGTCGCGGCCGAGTGCCGCAGCGCGTGGGGGCCGACCGTCTCGAGACCGACGGCGGGTGCGAGCGCGCGCGCGACGACGTCATAAGCGGAACGCGGGCCGAGTCGTCCACCGCGTGCGCCGACGAACAGCGAGCGGGTCCCCCGGCCGCGCTCGACGAGAGTCCGGCGGCCGCGGACGAGGTAGTCCTGGATCGCGGACGCCGCCGGCCCACCGTAGGGCACGACGCGCTCCTTCGCGCCCTTGCCGACCACACGGATGGTGTGACGATCGAGCTCGAGGTCGTCGATGTCCGCCGCGCAGGCCTCCGCCACACGCAGAGCAGACGCGTACAGCAGTTCAAGGAGCGCCGCATCCCGAAGCGCGACGGCATCGCCGCTCGCCGCGCGCTCGCGTGCGCGCGCGAGCACGTCGTCGAGAGCGCCGACGGTGGCGACCTTCGGCAGCGAGCGACCCCGTTTGGGTGCAACGAGCCGGAGGGTCGGGTCTGCGGACACGATGTCGTCATCGCACGCCCACGCGAAGAACCCGCGCACCGACGCGATGCGGCGAGCGATCGTCGAACGTGAAGCCCCGGCTTCGGTGAGGCGCCACAGCCAGTCCCGTAGTGCCTCCACGTCGATCTCTGCGACCTCGACGTCACCAGCCGCGCCCTGGAGCGACCGCAGATCGGCCAGGTACGCGCGTACGGTTGCCGGAGACAGCCTCCGCACGCGCAAGAGGTGCGCGCCGTAGCGTTGGGATGCCTCGGAGAGTTTCACCCATTCAGCATGTCGCGTCGCGCTGCCGATCCGTCCCTCATCACCAGAGTGTCGCCGGGGGCGCGGGCGAGGCCTGGATCCATTCGTCGCCGCGCCGCCGCGCCGCGCCGTCGAGTTCCAGCATGCCGAGAAGGCCGGCGGCCTCGCCGAATCCGAAACCTGCCCTGCGTGCCACATCGGCGACCGTACGGGGCGAGCGGGCGCTCAGGGCGTCGAGGATGCGCGTGCGATCACCCGTGTACTCGTCATCGCGCGCACCTGGGTCGCCCCGACCGGCCCCCTCGAAGCTCCCCGCATGCCCGATGAGCTCGCGCACCTCGGCGAACGTCGTGACGCAGGTCGCGTCGCTCTCGCGCAGGAGGCGGTGGCATCCCATCGAAGCGGCACTCGTCACCGGCCCGGGCACGACCCCGACCGGTCGTCCGATCATCTGTGCGTGGTGCGCCGTGTTGTGGGCGCCGCTGCGCCACCCCGCCTCGACGACGACCGTCGCGTCGCTGAGGGCGGCGATCAGTCGGTTTCGCGCGAGAAAGCGGAACTTCGTGGGGGTCGTGCCGCACGGGACCTCGGCGACGACGAGCCCCTCGCGCACGATGCGTTCGATGAGGTCGCGGTGACCCGCCGGATACGCGCGATCGACTCCGCCCGCCATGATCGCCACGGTCGCGCCGCCCGCCGCGACAGCGGCGCGGTGCGCGGCGCCGTCGATCCCGTAGGCACCGCCGGAAACGACCGTCACTCCGGCCGCAGCGCTTTCCGCGGCAAGTTCCGCTGCGACGAAATCCCCGTACGTCGTCGAGGCTCGCGCTCCGACGAGCGCAAGTGCGGGTGCAGGAATGCTCAGCAGTCCCCTATCACCTCGTGTCCAGAGGCAGAGCGGTGCGTGCGGGCCGAGGTCGGCGCTGCGCGCGGGCCAATCGGCATCGGCCGGCGTGAGCAGTCGTACACCGGCCTTCCTCGCTCGTTCCATCGCATCCGCGACGCGATCGCGCCTTGGGGTCCACCGGTCGCGCCCCGCGGTCAGCTGCTGCACCGTGATCTCGCCGACCGGGCGCGGCGCCCGCACAGAGAGCGCAACCTCGAGCGCCCGTTCCGCGCCGAGGGCGGCAACGAGTGAGCCCGCTGTGCCATCGCCCGGCTCGACGAGAGTCGACCAGGCCGCGCGCGCATACGCCTCGCGTCGCTCGTCATCTGTGGATGCCGCGCACAGTCCGGCGAGCTCTCGACGCAGGGTTGCGCCGTCGGGAACGATCGCGCTCATCCGTGCGCACCCTTCTTGAGATACAGGGCGCGACCGATGTCGACAACGGCGAGTCGCTCGCGCCCGGCGAGATCTGCGTTCGTCCACGCGACGCGGAGGACGCGGTCGTAGCCGCGGAGCGTCAGTGCGCCGCGCTCCAGTGCGGCATCCAGGGGCCTGCGGATCACGGGCTCGGGCGCGAGCGGGCCGTCCCGCAGCCAGGTACCAGGCACCTGTGCGTTCGAGCGCCAGGGGGTTCCCTCGAGCCGTCGCGCGGCGCACGCGCGTGCGCGTGCGACCTGGTCACGAGCCTGGGCCGTCGTGATCCGCGTGTCGTCGCCCGCCCGAAGCCGAGCGACGGCGACGCGCTGCATCGACAGTTCGATGTCTATTCGGTCCAGCAGAGGGCCCGAGAGCTTCGACAGATAGCGCCGGATCGCGATCGACGGGCACCGGCATTCCGCTCGGGGCACCCCGTAGTTGCCGCACGGACACGGGTTCGTGGCGAGGACGAGCTGGAAGTGAGCGGGGAAGATCGCGCGGAAGCCCGCTCGATGGATCTCGATGCTGCCGGTCTCGAGCGGCTGGCGTAGAGCATCGAGCGCGTGGGCGCCGAACTCGCCCGCCTCATCGAGGAAGAGCACTCCGCCGCTCGCACGTGCGATCGCCCCGGGACGGGCGGTACGCGAGCCGCCGCCGACGAGGGCGCCCACGCTCGCCGAGTGGTGCGGCGCTTCGAACGGAGGGATGCGGCTGAGACCCGCGACGGGGAGTCCCGCGAGCGAGCGGAGGCTCGCGGCTTGTATCGCCGCGTCGTCGTCCAGGAAGGGAAGGATGCCGGGCAGGCGACGTGCGAGCATCGTCTTGCCCGCTCCCGGGGGGCCGCTCATGAGCAGATGGTGACCTCCCGCCGCCGCAACGATGAGCGCCTCGACGGCATCGCGCTGACCGATCACTTCATCGAGGTCGGGGACGGCGTCGGTCCCCGCCTCCGTTGCGACCGCGAGAGCAACCGCCGGCGCCGCGTCGACGTCGACCGACTCGAGCTCGAGCCCGTGCCGGCGCGCGACATCACGGAGCGAGACAGCGCCGACGACCTCCACTCCGGCGACGAGCTCCGCTTCCGCACGGTTGGCGTGCGGGACGACGACGCGACGGATGCCGGCGCGTGCCGCGGCCGCGACCGCCGGCAGCACACCCGGGACGGGTCGCAGGCGGCCGTCGAGGCCGAGCTCGCCGATATGGGCGGTCGTGCGCAGTGAGGTGGCATCCATATCCGCCTCGGTCGCGAGGGCGGCGATCGCGATCGCGACGTCGAGGCCGGTCCCGTGCTTGGGAAGATTCGCCGGCGACAGATTGACGGTGAGCTTACGTCGGGGAAGTGGCAGACCGGCGTTGGCGCACGCGTTGTGCACACGCTGATGCGCCTCGCCGATCGCCTTGTCGACGAGACCGATGATCGTGAAGTTCGGCGTTTGGTTCGACAGATCCGCCTCGACCTCGACGAGGTCGCCCTGCAGCCCCGTGAGGACGACCCCCCACGTCCGCCCGACGGTCATCTCAGGTCCACGAGGTGCTCGACGATACCGGTCGCGGGGTCCTCCCCCGTGATGCCGATGACGTCGACGCGCAGCCGACGTCGACGCGCAGCCTCGGGATGTGCCGCCACCCACGCGCAGGAGAGCCGCCAGAGTCGGTCGCGCTTGGCAGCGTCGACGGCTTCGAAGGGATGACCGTAACCCTCGGTGCGCCGCGTCTTCACTTCGACGACGACGAGGTCGCCGCCGTGCGCGGCCACGATATCGAGCTCGCCGACCGCACAGCGCCAATTGCGGTCGAGGATGTCATAGCCCTGCGCACTCAGGTGCCGCGCCGCGCGATCCTCGCCCTGTCTGCCACGGATGTCTTTCGATGCCATACCCGGCATCGTGGCGCGCGCACGGGCCGTGCGGGTGTCGCCGCTGCGGATCTGTGGACGGATCCGGAAAGCCGTGCGCTGTGGAGAAGTCGATGACCCTCGTCAGCTGTCGAGCGACAGCTCTTCGGGCAGCTGGAAGTCGCGGCGCTGCAACTCCTCGACGTTGACGTCCTTGAAGGTGAGCACGCGCACGGACTTCACGAACCGGTCGGCCCGATAGATGTCCCAGACCCAGACGTCGGTCATGGAGATCTCGAAGTAGAAGTCGTGCTCGGTGTCGCGTCGCACGACGTTCACGTCGTTGGCGAGGTAGAAGCGCCGCTCGGTCTCGATGACGTACTGGAACTGCGACACGACGTCGCGGTACTCCTTGTACAGAGCCAGCTCGAGCTCGCGGTCGTAATCCTCGAAGACTTCGTCATCCATGGTGCCTCCAGTCTAGGCGGGCATCAGAAGAGCGTCGGTGCGTCGGCGATCATCCACGACGCGCGGTGCAGCGGGCTGAGCCCGTGCGAACGGATCGCGGCGCGGTGGTCGGCGCTCGCGTAGCCCTTGTTGCGTGCCCACTGATAGACGGGATGCTCCTCGTGGAGCCGCCCCATGAGATCGTCGCGCGCGACTTTGGCGACGACGGATGCCGCGGCCGCCGATGCGCAGTCACGGTCGGCCTTCACGACGGGGCGGACCGCAAGCCCGACACCGCCAGCGGGCGTGATGTAGTCGTGGTTGCCGTCGAGGAGGACGACCGCCTCCTCGGGGACGACACCCGTCGCACGGAGATCAGCGATCGCGCGGAGGGCGGCGAGTCCGAGGGCGCGGATGATGCCCACGTCGTCGATCTCGGCCGGCGACGACCAGCCGACCGCCGAAGCGCTCACCCACGCCGCAGCGCGGGCGGCGACATCCGGGCGGCGGTGCTCGGCGACCAGCTTCGAGTCGCGCAGGCCCTCGGGGACGCGCTTGCGGGCGCGAGCGGCATCCACGACGACGGCTCCGACCGCGACGGGCCCCGCGAGCGCGCCGCGCCCGACTTCGTCGCACGCGATGACGAGCGGGTGCTCGCGCAGGAGAGCGCGCTCAAGGGTGAGCCGCGGGGTCGCGACGCTCATCCGCCCGCCCCGGCGGGGGCCCCGGGCACCCCCGCGAACACGTCGTGATGGAAGTCGATCGTTCCGAAGCGCGAGAACGGCCACGTGATGAGGAACGCCCGGCCGACCACGTTCTCGATGGGGACGAAGCCGTGCGAAGGCTGGTCGACGTTGTAGCGGGAGTCCTTGGAATGGTCGCGGTTGTCGCCGAGCACCCACAGGGACCCCTGCGGCACCGTGACGTCGTAGGGGACGGGCTGCGGTGCGCTCTGACCGTCGGCGAGGTCGAGATAGGGGGTCTCGTCGATCGGTGTGCCGTTGACGGTCACCTGTCCGAGCGCATTGCAGCAGACGACGTGGTCACCGCCGACGCCGATGATGCGTTTGATGAGATGGTCCTCGCTGTCGGGAGCGGAAATGCCCACGATCGACAGCAGCCAGTCGAACGCCGCCACGAGCGGGGGCTGCTCCGGCGCGACCGTGACCGGCAGCCACCCGCCCGGGTCACGGAAGACGACGACGTCTCCTCGTTCGTAGCCGGTGAAGCGCGGTGTGAGCTCGTCGACGAGAATGCGGTCCTTCACGAGGAGCGTCTGCTCCATCGAGCCGGACGGGATGTAGAAGGACCGGACGAAGAACGTCTTGATCACGAACGAGACGAGTATGGCGACCACGACGATCACGAGGACGTCCCGCACGAGCACCCAGAATCCGCGCCGACGACGCGGTCGCAGGAGACCTGTGTCGGAGGAGCCGGGCGCGGCCACGTTGTCGCTGGTCATGCACGTCCTTCTCGCCGGCGCGCCGCGAGTCGGCGCGCGCCCTCACAAGCGTCGCACATTCGGACGCCCTCTCGTGCCGTGCCGTACCGCGCCGCGCCGGAAGACGACGAGCCCCGGGCGGCGAGGTGCCGGCCCGGGGCTCGTCTACGACGGAGCGCGTCAGTTGTCGCGCTTCTCCTTGATCTTCGCCTTCTTGCCGCGGAGCTCGCGGAGGTAATACAGCTTGGCGCGACGCACGTCACCGCGGGTGACGACCTCGATGTGGTCGATCACCGGGGAGTGCACCGGGAAGGTGCGCTCGACGCCGACCTGGAAGCTGATCTTGCGAACGGTGAAGGTCTCGCGCACACCGTCGCCGGAGCGACCGATGACGACGCCCTGGAACACCTGCACGCGCGAGCGCGAGCCTTCGGTGATGTTCACGTGCACCTTGACGGTGTCACCGGGGCCGAACGCGGGGATGTCGGAGCGGAGCGAGGCCGCGTCGACGGAGTGGAGGATCTGCATGATCGTCACTTCCTGCGACCGCCACCGGTCGACCGCGAGATGAAT
>QFPD01000128.1 GCA_003248845.1 Microbacterium sp.
ATCGACGTCGACCTGTGGGCGGAATCGGCGACGGCGTGAGCCTGCACGGCCACCGCGAGAGCGTGCGCGTACGCGCGCCGGGCAAGATCAACGTCTTCTTCGAGGTCGGCGATATCGCGTCCGACGGGTACCACCCGGTCGCATCGGTCTACCAGGCGCTCTCGCTGTACGAGGAGGTGACGGCGCGCCCGTCGAGCGACTTCACGATCTCCGTCACGGGCGACGTCGACGTCTCGGGTGTACCCCTCGACGGCTCGAACCTCGCGATGCGTGCGGCGCGGCTGGTCGCGCGGCGCGTCGAGTGGGAAGGGGGCGTGCACCTCGACATCCGCAAAGGCGTGCCGGTCGCGGGCGGCATGGGGGGCGGTTCGGCGGATGCCGCGGCCGCGCTCGTCGCCGTCAACGAGCTGCTCGACGGGGGTCTGACACCGCTCGAACTCCAGGAGCTCGGTGCCGAACTCGGTGCGGACGTGCCCTTCGCCGTGCTCGGCGGTACCGCCATCGGGACGGGTCGGGGCGACGAGCTCGCTCCCGCCCTCGCCCGCGGGCGCTTCGACTGGGTGCTCGTCACGACGGGGGAGGGGCTGTCGACTCCGACGGTGTACGGCGAGCTCGATCGCCTCAGGGCGCTCCCCGACATCGCGCCCGCGCGCGGTCTGCCGCAGGCCGACCCGGCGGTCCTGCAGGCGCTACGGGCGGGCGATGCCGCGGCACTCGCGCCCGCGGTCCGCAACGACCTTCAGGAGGCGGCGTTGTCGCTGCGTCCGGAGCTCGCCGACGTCCTGGCCCTCGGGGTCGACGCCGGCGCGCTCGCCGGCGTCGTGTCGGGTTCGGGCCCGACGCTCGCCTTCCTCGCGGCGGATGCCGCGGCATCCGCCCGCATCGTCACGATGCTCGCGGACGCCGGGCACACCGCGCTCGCCGCCCACGGGCCTGTGCCCGGTGCGCGCGTCCTCGATTCCTGAAGCCCTTTTCTGAAACACCCTGGAACGGAGCACCATGTCCGACCTCGCGACCGCCTTCCATGACGCGCCTCTGAACGCCGAGATCTCCGGTCGACTCGCCGGGCACGGTCTCACGGCGCGCCGCGTCGACGACACCGCGCGCGCCGAGACCGACCGATGGCAGGACGCTGTCGCACGGGGATTTTTGAACGGTGAGCCCACCGACACGCAGCACGACGTGTTCGCGCAGGTCGGAGCGTATCGGCGCAAGCTCGGCGTCTACGACTCGGCGGGCGCACAGCCCGACCTCCCCGTCGCGACCTTCGCGTCGTGGATCGGCGAGCTCACTCTGCCCGGCGCGATCGTTCCCGCGTGCGCGATCTCGGCGGTGACGGTCGCCCCGACCCACCGCCGTCGCGGCATTCTGCGCACCCTCATGTCGGGCGAGCTCCGCACGGCCGCCGAGCTCGGCGTGCCGATCGCGGCCCTCACGGTCAGCGAATCGACGATCTACGGGCGCTTCGGCTTCGCCTCGGCCGCGCAGGCCGCGCACTGGGAGATCGACACACGGCACGCGCGGTGGGGCGGGCCCACGCCGACGGGCCGCTTCGACTTCGTCACGCGGGAGCAGGGGCGCGCAGCGGCCGAGGCCCTGCACGAGCGGATGCGGGCCGCCTCCGCCGGGGAGCTCCGCATGCCCGGCGGCCACTGGGACCGCTTCTTCGGCACGCGCGCCGATGCCGAGAAGGCGGACCAGCTGCGCGTCGTGCAGTTCCGCAGCGATGCGGGCGCGGTCGACGGCCTCGCGATCTACCGCGCCGTCGAGAACGAAGCGGCCTTCGACCAGTCGACGGTGGAGATCTCGCTCCTGCTCGCTGCGACCGACGACGCCTATGCAGCCCTGTGGCACTTCTTCCTCTCGATGGACCTCATCTCGACGGTCAGGGCATCGGAGCTCGCTGTCGACGAGCCGCTGTGGTGGATGATCGGGAACCACCGCGCGGCATCCATCCGGCTTCTCGACCATCACTATCTGCGCGTCCTCGACGTGCCCGCGGTGCTTCAGGCACGCACGTACGACGTCGCCGACTCGATCGTGCTGGAGGTGTCCGACCCGCTCGAGATCGCGGGTGGCACCTTCGTGCTCACGACCGACTCGACGGGTGTGGGTGAGGTCGACGTCGTGGATGCCGCGCCGGTCGGGCTGCCTGTCGTGGAGCTCGGCATCGCCGAGCTGTCGGCGCTCCTGCTCGGTGGCGTGTCGGCCGTGACCCTCGCGCGCGCCGGTCGCCTGCGCACCGACGACGCCGACCGCGTCGCGCGTGTGTTCCAGACGACGCGGGCGCCGCGGCTCAGCTACTGGTACTGACCGCTCGGCGTCGTGGCACGCTGCCGCTCCCGTAGCCTGGAGGGGACATGGCACACCTCCTCGGCGGCGAAGCGCTGCATCTCGAGTTCCCCACCAAGGTCGTCTTCGACTCCGTCTCGCTCGGCGTCGACGAGGGCGACCGCATTGGCATCGTCGGACGCAACGGCGACGGCAAGTCGAGCCTCCTCGCGATGCTCGCGGGACGTCTCGACCCCGATAGTGGTCGTGTGACGGTGCGCGGCGGGGTGCGCGTCGGCGTGCTCGATCAGGGCGACACGCTCGACGACGCACTGACGGTCGCGCAGAGCGTCGTCGGCGATCGGCCGGAGCACGAGTGGGCGGGGGATGCCACGGTGCGCGGTGTCGTCGACGGCCTCGTCGGCGACCTCGACTGGGATGGCCCCGTCGCGGGCCTGTCCGGAGGTCAACGGCGTCGCGTCGCGCTCGCGCGGCTGCTCGCGGGCGACTGGGATGTGCTCGCCCTCGACGAACCGACCAACCACCTCGACGTCGAGGCGATCGCATGGCTCGCGCAGCACCTGAAGACGCGCTGGTCGCGCACCTCGGGCGCGCTCCTCGTCGTCACCCACGATCGCTGGTTCCTCGACGAAGTCTGTACGACGACGTGGGAGGTGCACGACCGCATCGTCGAACCCTTCGAGGGCGGCTACGCCGCCTACATCCTGCAGCGCGTGGAGCGCGACCGTCAGGCCGCGGTCATCGAGCAGCGACGGCAGAACCTCGCCCGCAAGGAACTCGCGTGGCTGCGCCGCGGCGCGCCCGCCCGCACGTCGAAGCCGAAGTTCCGCATCGACGCCGCGAACGTCCTGATCGAGGACGTCCCTGAGATCCGCGACAAGGTCTCGCTGCAGTCCCTTGCCGTCTCCCGCCTCGGGAAGGACGTCGTAGACCTTCTGGATGCCGGGGTCTCCTACGGCGACCGCGACGTGCTCCGCGGAGTCGAGTGGCGCATCGCGCCGGGGGAGCGAACCGGCATCCTCGGTGTCAACGGCGCCGGCAAGTCGACGCTCCTCGGGCTTGTCGCCGGCACCGTTCAGCCCTCGAGCGGGCGCGTCAAACGCGGCACGACGGTCAAGGTCGCGACCCTCACGCAGCGGATGGATGAGCTCGAGGAGCACTTCGACGACCCCGTGCGCGTCGTGATCTCGCGTCTGCGCACGGGTTACACGATCGGCAGCGGATCGAAGGCTGCCGAACTGACCCCCGGGCAGCTCCTCGAGCGGATGGGCTTCTCGTCCGCGCAGCTGTCGACCCCCGTGAAGGACCTCTCCGGCGGTCAGCAGCGCCGGCTGCAGCTTCTGCTGATTCTGCTCGACCAGCCCAACGTGCTCATCCTCGACGAGCCGACGAACGATCTCGACACGGACATGCTCGCGGCGATCGAGGATCTCCTCGACTCGTGGGCGGGCACGCTCCTCGTGGTCAGCCATGATCGGTACTTCCTCGAGCGCGTCACCGACCAGCAGTACGCCGTGCTGGCCGGATCTGACGGCGTGGGTCGCCTGCGCCATCTCCCCGGAGGGATCGACGAGTACCTTCGCCTGCGCGCGCACGCGCGCGCGGCGACCCCCGCCCCGGCGGCGTCGTCCGGCGGTGCCGCGCCCGGCGCGGCCGCGGTGCCGGCATCGGGCCCCGCGCTCTCGGGAGCCGAGGCGCGCGCCGCGCGGAAGGAGCTGCAGGCGGCGGAGCGTCGCATCGAGAAGCTGACGTCGCAGGTCGATTCCGCCCGCACGGCCCTCGCCGATCACGACCAGTCCGACTACGTAGGGCTCGGCGAGAAGATGCGCCAGATCAGCGAGCTCGAGGCCGAGATCGCACAGCTGGAGGAGCGCTGGTTCGAGCTCACCGACCAACTCGGCTGAGCACGCGGATGCCTAGGCTGGGGAGATGACCGTCACCACGCGCCGCGTCCTCGCTCTCCGCATCGACGACCACACGATCACCGTGCCGCTCGTCTGGGGCGACGACACCGACACGCGCACGATCGACGTGCACGCCACGGTCGTCACCCGCGAGGGCGGCGAGAACCTGCCCTACCTGCTGTTCCTGCAGGGTGGCCCCGGCTTCGAGGCGCCGCACCCCTTCTCCGCACCGACGGGGCCGTCGTGGCTCGACGGGGCTCTCGCGCACTATCGGGTCGTGTTGCTCGACCAGCGGGGGACCGGCGCGTCCACGCCGTTCGGTGACGCCGATCTCGCCCGCGGCGACGAGGCGATCGCAGAGTACGTGACGCACCTGCGCGCCGACGCGATCGTGGAGGATGCCGAGGCGATCCGCGAGAGTCTCGGGGCGATGACGTGGAGCGTGCTCGGGCAGTCGTTCGGAGGATTCACGATCCTTCGCTATCTGACGGTCCATCCTGGGTCGCTCGACGAGGTGTACATCACCGGCGGGCTCAGCGCCGTCGGGCGCCGCCCCGACGAGGTCTACGCCCTGACGTACGAGAAAATGCGGGATGCCTCGGAGGGGTACTACCGGCGCTTCCCCGGGCACCGCGACGCGATGCGGGCACGGCTCGATCTCGCAGACGCCGGCGGGATCGTCCTGCCGGACGGTGAGATCGTCTCGACGTCGCGGCTGCGGTCGCTCGGCATGCTGCTCGGAACGAATGACGGCTGGCAGACGCTGCACGCGCTCCTCGAGAGCGACCCGCACACGAACGCCTTCCGCTACGACCTCGCCGCCGAACTGCCGTTCTCGCCGCGGAACCCGCTCTACTACCTCTTCCACGAGTCGAGCTACGCCGACGGGTTCGCGACCCGCTGGAGCGCCGACCGCGTCGAGCCGGACGATTTCCGCGCCGACGCGACGCTCCTCACGGGCGAGCACGCCCGCCGGGACTGGCTCGACACGGTTCCCGGACTCGCACCGTGGCGAGGTGCCGCCCTGATGTTGGCAGAGGTCGAGTGGCCGCGTTTGTACGACGCCGACGCGCTCGCCTCCTCCGGCGCGCGCGGGGCGGCCGCTGTCTATGTGAACGATGTCTTCGTCCCCGTCGAGTTCTCGCTCGAGACGTCGCGGCTCCTCCCCGGGGTCACGCCCTGGATCACGAGCGAGCACGAGCACAACGGCCTGCGCGCGGGCGACGTGCTGCCGCGCCTCATCGACCTCGCGCACGGGCGCCGCGTGCGCTGACCTTTCCCGCGCGCGGCGCCGAAGGCGGTGTCAGCGGCCGAACAGCCCGGCGAGGAAGCCGCGCGGGGCGGGTGCGTCGTGGCCGGCGCACCGGTCTGCCCTGGCGACGCCGGCGAGGGCCTGTTCGACATGCTGGCCGCAGCCGGTCCAGGTGGCCTTGCCGCAGGTGCGGCAGGTGATCTTCTGACACATGATGTGCTCCTTCGAGAGTGGATGGCGAGGGGCTTGTCAGGCGAGCGAGAGAAAGAGCTTCTCGACGTCGTCGGGGGTGAGTCCTTCCGCGTCGGCGGCGCCCTCGGGGTCGACCATGCAGTCGCGCATCGCCGTCGCGATGATCGCGAAACCCGCGCGATCGAGCGCGCTCGTCACGGCGGACAGCTGAGTGACGACGTCGCGACATGATCCCCCGCGTTCGACCGCCGCGATGACGCCGCCCAGCTGACCCTGCGCGCGTCGCAGACGGTTGAGGATGCGCTTCTGCGTGGCGGCGCGCTCTTCGTCGGTTCCGGTGACGATCATGCGTGTACTCCTTCGGTCGTGAGCACCTGGTCGGCGTCGGGGCCGAACCACTGGCGCAGGGTCTGGATGCCGCCCGAGAGCGACGTCGCATCGATGCCGTTGCCGACGAGCACGCGATAGGCGATGTTCGAACGCACTCCCGCCGCACACATCACCCGCACGGGGCGACCGGCAGCGGCCGCGCGCACCTCGTCGAGGCGCCCTCGCAGCTCCGTGTGCGGGATGTTCAGCGCGCCCGGGAGGTGTCCCGACGCGAACTCATCCGCGCGGCGGACATCGAGCACGAGCACGTCCGCGTCGTCAGTCGCCTCCTGTGCGTACCAGAGGCGCAGCCGACCCGCGAGCAGATTCTCCGCGACCATGCCGAGGAGGTTCACGGCGTCTTTGGCCTGGCCGTACGGCGGTGCGTAGGCGAGATCGAGGTCGATGAGATCCGGTGCGCGCAGGCCGGCGCGCATCGCCGTGGCGAGCACGTCGATGCGCTTG
>QFPD01000129.1 GCA_003248845.1 Microbacterium sp.
GTGGACGCGCCGTTCTGCTCTGCGTGCGGCGCTCGCACGGAGTTGCGCGCCGCCGGCTGGGCGCGACACTGTCCGTCCTGTGGGCGGGAGCACTTCCCGCGCACCGACCCCGCCGTCATCGTCGCCATCCACGACGAGGGCGACGCTCGCCTTCTCCTCGGCAAGAATGCACTCTGGGCGGAGCGCAACATGTATTCGACCTTCGCGGGCTTCGTCGAGGCCGGGGAGTCCCTCGAAGCCGCGATCGTCCGGGAGCTCCGTGAGGAAGCCGGTGTCGAGGTCATCGCGAGTCACTATGGCGGTTCGCAGGGGTGGCCCTACCCTCGGTCGCTCATGCTCGGATTCCACGCCGTCGTCAGGGGCGACGTCGCCCCGCGGCCGGACGGCGTCGAGATCGTCGACACACGCTGGTTCACGCGGTCGGAGCTGCGCACAGCCCTCGCTGATCCCGGCGCGGCGAGCTTCGCCCTGCCCGGAACGGCATCGATTGCGCGGCGTCTCATCGAGGACTGGGTGGCGATGCCCGCGTGAGCGGTGACGCGCTGGCAGGCCTCGACGAACAGCAGCGGGTCGCGGCATCGCTTCTCCGCGGACCCGTGTGCGTTCTCGCCGGCGCCGGCACCGGCAAGACGCGCGTCATCACGCACCGGATCGCCCACGGCGTGGATACGGGCGCGTATTCGCCGGGGCGTGTCATGGCCGTCACCTTCACGGCGAAAGCAGCGGGCGAGATGCGCGGGAGACTCCGAGCACTCGGCGTCGCGGGTGTCGCGGCGCGCACGTTCCATGCAACGGCGCTCGCGCAGCTCAACTTCTTCTGGCCGCAGCTGGCCGGTGACACGGCGCCGTCGATCATCGACAAGAAGGTGCGTGTGCTGGGTCAGGCGGCCGACGGGCTCGGTCTGCACCTGGATGCCGCGACGTTGCGCGACGTCGCAAGCCGCATCGAGTGGCGCAAGGTCGCGATGCGGACGATCGAGCAGGATGCCGCGCGGCATCCGCAGGGTCTCGGGTCGCTGGATGCCGGAAAGCTCGCCGATCTCATGCGTGCGTACGAGAAGGTCAAGGACGAGCGGCGCCAGCTGGACTTCGAAGACGTGCTGCTCGCGTGCGCTGGCATGCTCGAGTCCGAGCCGCGCGTCGCGGCGGCGGTCCACGAGCAGTACCGGCACCTCACCGTCGACGAGTTCCAGGATGTCTCGCCCGTGCAGCAGCGCCTGCTCGAGCTCTGGCTCGGTGATCGGCACGACATCTGCGTCGTCGGCGACGCGAGCCAGACGATCTACTCGTTCGCCGGCGCTGATCCGCGCTATCTGCTCGACTTCGCGCAGCACCACGAGGGCGCCCAGATCGTCCGGCTGGAGCACAACTATCGGTCCGATCCGGCGATCCTCGGTGTGGCGAATGCGCTCATGCGCGGGCGCCCCGGAGCCCTCGCCCTCACCTCGACGCGGACGGCCGGGCCGCTGCCGGTCGTCGCCGCCTACGACGACGACGCCGCGGAAGCCGACGGAGTGGCGGCAGCGGTGGCGGCACAGATCGCCGGGGGCGCCTCCCCGCACGACGTCGCAATCCTCTATCGGGCGAACGTGCAGTCTGCGCCGCTGCAGGCCGCCCTCGCGGCGCGGGGGATTCCCACGACCGTCCTGGGTGGCAAGCGGTTCTTCGACCTGCCCGAGGTGCGCCAGGCGGTCATGGCACTGCGGGCCGCGACGGTCGCGCCGATCGAGACCTCGTTCCTCGCGACTGTCCGCGACATCCTTCGCGGGCTCGGGCTCAGCGACGAGCCGCCACCCGCCGGCGGCGCCCTGCGCGACGCGTGGGAGGCGCGCGCCGCCGTGCTTCGCCTTGCCGAGGAAGCAGGTTCTGCGACGACCCTCCGCGCCTTCACCGACGAGCTCATCGCGCGGGGCCGCGACCAGCACGAGCCCGCGCTCCGCACCGTGACCCTCGCGACGCTGCACGCGGCTAAGGGCCTCGAGTGGGACCACGTGCATCTCGTCGGCATGAGCGAGGGGCTCCTGCCGATCTCCTACGCCTCGGGTTTCGAGCAGATCGACGAGGAACGCCGCCTCGCCTATGTCGGCGTCACGCGAGCCGGGCGCTCCCTGTCGCTGTCGTGGGCTCGAAACGGCGGGACACCGGAGCGGCCGCGTCCTCGCGAGCGGTCGCGATTCCTTCAGGAGATCGGCACGAGCAGCGTGCGTGCGGCCGATGCACGTGCCACGTCCGGCGTGCGCTCCCGCCGCTGATCGTCACCGACACCGTCGCAGGCCGGTCGACAGCACCGGCCGCGCGCAACAGGCGCGCGGCGAGGATGGCGCCCTCGATCACGAGAGCCGGGTCGGTGGGCGTGCGCTCGCGCCCGAGGAGCTGTGCGGCCACGAGCGGCCAGTGCGAGTCGTCATCGGCTCGATGCTCGTGCCGGCAGGTGAGGCAGGCGGTGCGGCCGGGGATCACGAGAGGTCCCACGGCGACGCGATCCCCGGCGAGTTCGATCGGCAGATGCGTGATGTCGGCGGCCATGAGGGCGGCGGTTCGCCGCGGCTCGACGATCCGGTCGGCGATGAGGACGAGCGGGCGACCCGGGTCGGGCTCCTCCAGCGCCCAACGTGTCGTCCTCGCCGTCTCGACGCCCGCCGCCCGCCACGCGCTGGCGAGCGCTTCGGTCTCGGCGAAGCCGATGTCAGGCGGCATCTCCACGTCCACGGGGATCGGCTGCGCGGGTGCGGACGTCAACGCGCCCGCGATGTGCGCGACGAATGCCGCGGCATCCGCTGCCGATGCTCCGAGCGTCGCCGCGAGCGGCCCCAGCATCGCATCGGGGATGCCGCCGGCGAGCGCATCGAGCAGCCCCTCCTGCCACGGTGTGATCTCGTCGACCACGACGGCGCCGTCAGCCCCGAGCTGCACGGAGGATTCGGTGCGCCACAGCGGCGGGCGGGAGGGGGCGAGTCGCAGCATGCGCCGATTCTGCTCGCCTCGCCGCATCGCCGTTCCGACTGTCCACAGGCGACCCGAGGGTGAGTCAGACCGGGCGCGGATCCTCCGGCGCACCGTCGCCGTCGCCGTCGTCTTCGCTCTCGCCTGCCTCCTGCGCGAGCAGTTGGTCGAGAGCATCGTCGAACGCGTCGCGCGGCGGGGCCTCACCGGCCGCACGAGCGCGCAGGCGCGCGACGAGCGCCTGGCGGTCGTCGATGTCCTCCGGCGTCGGCATGAGGTCGGGGTAGTCCCACAGGCTGTCGCGTTCGGCCGCGCCTACGGCATCCGTCACCGCCCGCCACATCGCCGCCGCCTCGCGCAGGCGCCGGGGGCGCAGCTCGAGCCCGACGAGCGAGGCCATCGCCTGCTCCGCGGGGCCGCCGACGGCGCGGCGCCGTCGCACCGCTTCGGCGATCTTGGCGGCTTCCGGGAGGCGTGCGGTCGCGTCGGCCGTCACGACCTCGACCCACCCCTCGATCGTCGCGAGGAGGTTCTCGAGTCGCCCGAGCGCGGCTTCCTGCGTCTCGGTGCGCTGCGGCAGGAGCGCTCCCGACTCGATGAGCCCGCGCAGCTCTTCGGGCCGTGACGGATCGAAGCGCCCCGCAAGGTCCTCGAGCGCCGATGTGTCGACGTGGATGCCGCGGGCGAACTCGGTCACCTGCGAGATGACGTGCAGCCGCAGCCAGCGGGCGTGGCGGAACAAGCGCGCGTGCGCGAGTTCGCGTGTCGCGAGGTACAGCGCGAGCTGGTCGTCGGTCACGTCGAGGTCGCGCCCGAAGTCCGCGAAGTTCTGCGGCAGGATCGCGGCCACCCCGTCGGGCATGACGGGGATGCCGACGTCGCCCCCGGAGACGACTTCGAGCGAGAGACGCCCGATCACACCGCCGAGCTGGGCGGCGAACAACGAGCCGCCGATGCGGCGCATGAACGCGCCCGCACCCGCCACCAGTTGACGCATCTCCTCGGGGGTCTGCTCGTCGATCACGGACGTGAGCGCGCCGGCGATAGAGTCCGCGACGGGCTCCGCGAGCTCCTGCCACACGGGCAGCGTCGCCTCGACCCACTGGCCGCGCGTCATGGCGACGGGCGCGGTCGCAAGCTCGGAGATCGTCGTGGCCTCGCTCAGCCACAGTGTGGCGAGGGCGAAGGCCTGGTCGAACTCGGTGCGGTCCGCCGCCGAGATGCTGAGTCCGTCCTTGTTCGAGAGATGCAGGGCCTGCGTCTTCGCCGCTGCCCAATCGATGCCGCCGTCATCCGACCCCTGCGCGAACGCCGCCTGCATCTGCGCCATCATCTGACGCAGCATCGCGGGGTCGACCCCCATGCGTGAGAGGCCCTCGAGCTGGGCCGGGTCGATGTCGCCGGAGCCCGCGCTTCCGCCGAGCAGGTTCCGCAGCAGCTCCTGGAAATCCTCGGGGTCGAAGCCGCCCTCGAAGCGGTTGGGCGTGTCGTCGTCAGCCATGTCAGGCGCCTTTCAGCAGGCTCGTCGGGTCCCGTTCTACGCTAGTCGCACGGCCTCCGCCGCGGCGCGATCCGCGCCTCCGGACGAGGGGCGGCGTGTACGCCGATCGCGAACGGCCGGCCGGAAAGGGCTCGAGTGGCACTCTTCGACGACCGGGTGACGATCGTCCCCGCTCCGCGCCGGCAGCGTCCGCGCGCGACCACCATCGGCATCTGGTCGCTGACCGTCGCGATCTTCGCGCTCCTCGCCCTGACGCTCCTGCCGACGTCGTTCGTCATCCAGCAACCGGGTCCCGTCTTCAACACGCTCGGCTCGACGCAGAACGCGAGCGGCGAGGACGTGCCGCTGATATCGGTGAACGGCGCGCAGACCTACCCGACGTCGGGGGCCCTCGACCTCCTCACCGTGCAGGTCGTCGGGTCGCGCGAGCGCACTCCGTCGTGGTTCGAGCTCGCTCTCGCCTGGTTCGACCGTTCCCGTGCTGTGCTGCCCCTCGACGACGTCTTCCCGCAAGGACAGTCGACCGAACAGCGAAATCAGGAGAGTGCGGTCATGATGGTCGACTCGCAGAAGGAAGCGACCGCTGCCGCCCTCACGCATCTCGGCTACGACGTCAAGCCGATGGTGAGGGTGTACTCCCTGACGGATGACTCCCCAGCGACGGGCATCCTGCAGAAGGACGACATCATCCTGGCGGCGAACGGTCAGGCCATCACTGAGACCGATGAGCTGAGATCGATCATCAACGCGGGAAGCGGTGCGCCTGTGACGCTCACCGTCGAGCGGGCCGGAGGCACCCTCAACGAGACCGTGACGCCGAAGCAGGTGACGTCGGACGGGAAGACGCTGTGGCTCATCGGCGTCTCGACGATGCACGATTACGACTTCCCGATCGACGTCACGATCCAGCTCGACAACGTCGGGGGGCCCTCCGCGGGAATGATGTTCGCGCTCGGCATCATCGACACGCTGAGCGACGGGAACCTCAACGGAGCGGAGCAGGTCGCGGGCACGGGCACGATCGACGCGTCCGGCACCGTCGGGCCGATCGGCGGCATCCGACAGAAGATGTACGGCGCGGTGGATGCCGGCGCGCGCTGGTTCCTCGCGCCCGAAGCCAACTGCGACGAGGTCGTCGGGCACGTGCCCGACGGGCTGCGCGTCTTCTCGGTCGGAACGCTCGACGACGCGCTGACCGCGCTGAAGGCGATCCGCGGCGACGGCGACGTCGAGGCTCTTCCCACCTGCGGCTCGTAGGATGGGAGAGTGACCACGACCTCAGCGCCGAACCAGGCCACGCCCAGTCCCGTCCGCCGCGCGATCGGCATCACCCTCGCGGTCATCGCCGTCGTCGTGGTGGGCTTCTTCGTCTTCGCGAGCCTGTTCGCCGATTGGCTGTGGTTCGATCAACTGGGCTTCAGCGGCGTGCTCGTCACGCAGTGGACCGGCCGGGTCGTGATGTTCCTCGTGGGGTTCCTCGCGATGGCCCTCCCCGTCTTCGCGGCGATTCAACTCGCCTACCGGCTCCGCCCCGTCTACGCACGCCTGTCGTCGCAGCTCGACCACTACCAGGAAGTCGTAGAGCCGCTCCGCCGCCTCGCGATGTGGGGGATTCCGGTCTTCTTCGGCTTTTTCGCCGGTTTCGCCGCGTCTGCGCAGTGGGAGACGGTGTGGCTCTGGGCGAACGGCGTGGACACCGGCACGACCGACCCCGAGTTCCAGATGGACATCGGGTTCTACCTGTTCTCGGTCCCGTTCTTCTCGGCCGCGCTGGGCTTCGTCTCCGCGGTCCTCCTCGTCTGCCTCGGTGTCACGGCGCTCGTCAGCTACCTCTACGGGTCGGTGCGGGTCGGTCAGCGGGAGCTCCGGATCTCGAAGGCCGCACGTATCCAGCTCGCGATCATCGCCGGTCTCTACCTGCTCGTCCAGGGTGCGAGCCTCTGGCTCGACCGCTTCAAGACGCTCACCTCCTCGAGCGATCGCATCACGGGTGCGAGCTACGTGGACGTGCACGCCGTGATCCCC
>QFPD01000130.1 GCA_003248845.1 Microbacterium sp.
CGCGATTGCCACGCCCATGCCCTCGCGCCAGGCTCGGCGGTCAGCATCGTCGGTTCTCACCTTCCGAGCCTAGGCGTCCGCGGGTACGCTGCCGAAATGGAGCGAATCTTCGGCATGGCCGTCGCCTCGGTGTACCCGCTCTACGTCGCGAAAGTCGAGCGCAAAGGGCGGACGAAGGCCGACGTGGATGAAGTGACGCGGTGGCTGACCGGCTTCACACAGGACGAGATCGACGCGCACGTCGCATCCGGCACCTCGTTCCGCGACTTCTTCGCGGATGCGACCCTCAACCCGAAGGCTGCGCTCATCACGGGTGTGATCTGCGGGGTCAAGGTGCAGGAGATCACGGATCCGCTCATGCAGCAGATCCGCTATCTCGACAAACTCGTCGACGAGGTCGCACGCGGCAAGGCGATGGAGAAGATCCTCCGAGCCTGACCGCGCCGCTCGCTCGACGCGTCAGGCGTTCGCGTCCTGACGCTTCGCGCGTGCGGCGGCGCGTCCCCGCTCGGTCGCGTCCAACACGACCTTACGGATGCGCACCTTCTCGGGCGTGACCTCGACGCATTCGTCGTCGCGGGCGAACTCGAGCGACTCCTCCAGGGTCAGCACGCGCGGCGGAGTCATGGACTCGAAGGAATCCGACGTCGACGAACGCATGTTCGTGAGCTTCTTCTCCTTCGTGATGTTGACGTCCATGTCGTCGGCGCGCGAGTTCTCGCCGATGACCATGCCCTCGTAGACCTCTTCCGTGGGCTGCACGAAGAACGACATGCGCTCTTGCAGGGCGATCATCGCGAACGGCGTGACGACGCCGGAGCGGTCGGCGACGATCGAGCCGTTCTGGCGGGTCGTGATGGCGCCGGCCCAATCGTCGTAGCCGTGCGAGATCGCGTTGGCGATGCCGGTGCCTCGCGTGATCGTCAGGAACTCGCTGCGGAAGCCGATGAGGCCGCGGGACGGAACGACGAACTCCATACGCACCCAGCCGGTGCCGTGGTTGGTCATCGTGTCCATGCGACCCTTGCGTGCCGCCATGAGCTGCGTGATCGCGCCGAGGTGCTCCTCGGGGGCGTCGATCGTGAGGTGCTCGAACGGCTCCTTGACCTTGCCGTCCTCGCCCTTACGCGTGACGACCTGCGGCTTGCCGACCGTGAGCTCGAAGCCCTCGCGGCGCATGTTCTCGACGAGGATCGCCAGCGCGAGCTCGCCGCGCCCCTGGACCTCCCACGCGTCGGGGCGGCCGATGTCGACGACCTTGAGCGACACGTTGCCGATGAGCTCGCGATCGAGGCGGTCCTTCACCATGCGGGCGGTGAGCTTGTGGCCCTTGACCTTGCCCATGAGGGGGGAGGTGTTCGTACCGATCGTCATCGAGATCGCCGGGTCGTCGACCGTGATGGCCGGCAGCGGGCGCACATCCTCGGGATCGGCGATCGTCTCGCCGATCGTGATGTCCTCGATGCCCGCGATCGCGACGATGTCGCCGGGACCGGCCGACTCCGCGGGGAACCGCTCGAGGGCCTTCGTCTTCAGCAGTTCTGTGATGCGCGCGTTGGAGTGCGAGCCGTCGTGGCGCACCCACGCGACCGTCTGCCCCTTCTTGAGCGTGCCGTTGAAGACGCGCAGGAGCGCGAGTCGACCGAGGAAGGGAGACGAGTCGAGGTTCGTGACCCACGCCTGCAGGGGCGCCTCGTCGTCGTACTCGGGCGCCGGCACATGCTCGAGGATCGCCTCGAACAGGGGCTCGAGATCGTCGTTGTCGGGAAGGCTCCCGTTCTCGGGGCGCGTACGCGATGCCGCACCCGCGCGGCCCGAGGCATAAACGACGGGCACGTCGAGAAGCGCGTCGACGTCGAGGTCGGGCACGTCGTCGACGAGGTCACCGGCGAGGCCCAGCAGCAGGTCGTGCGCCTCCTCCTCGACCTCGGCGATGCGCGCGTCGGGACGGTCGGTCTTGTTGACCAGCAGAATGACGGGCAGCTTCGCCTCGAGCGCCTTGCGGAGCACGAAACGCGTCTGCGGGAGGGGGCCCTCGGAGGCATCCACCAGGAGCACGACGCCATCGACCATGGAGAGACCCCGCTCGACCTCACCGCCGAAGTCGGCGTGGCCCGGCGTGTCGATGACGTTGATCGTGACGGGCTCGTCGGTGTGGATGCCGTTGTAGGTGATCGCCGTGTTCTTGGCGAGGATCGTGATGCCCTTTTCGCGCTCGAGATCGTTGGAGTCCATCGCGCGCTCTTCGACGTGCGCGTGCTCGCCGAACGAGCCGGTCTGGCGGAGCATGGCGTCGACGAGCGTCGTCTTGCCGTGGTCGACGTGCGCCACGATCGCGACGTTGCGGAGGTCCGGACGGAGGGCGTGCGCCATGGAGTGCCTAACGAAATGGGGAGAAAAGGAAAGAATGGGATGCGCCCCGAGCGGAGCGCATCCCATTCTACAAGGCGAGACCGTCAGTGGCGGTCAGGCCTCACTTGGCCCATCCGACGATGGTCCAGTCGACCGGCGAGTACCCGAACATCGCGGCACCGTAGTTGACGAGACCCTGCTTGACTTCCCAGACGTTGGGCAGCGGGGCGATCGGGAACATCGGCACGTACGACCAGATGGTGTCGTTGATCTCCTTGGCGATGTCGATGCGCTTCGCCGGGTCGAGCTCGGTGTTGGCCCGCGTCCACAGGTCACCGAGCTTGTCGTCGGTGGTGCCCGTGAAGTTCTGACCCGAGTCGAGCGGGTAGAACAGCGCCTCCGACGACGAGATCGGGAACGGCGTGCCCTGCCACGAGAAGGTGACCATCTCGAAGTTGCCCGGGATCACGTAGTCGCTGAAGTACTGCGCGGCCGGTACCGTGGTGAGCTCGACGGGGATGCCGAGGTCACCGAGATCGGCCTGCACCTGCTCGGCACGCTGGATGTTCGTGGCGGTGTCGGCGGGAACCGTGACGGTGAGCTTGAGGGCTTCGCCGTCCTTCGTCCAGCTGTCGCCGTCCTTCGTGTAGCCGGCGTCCTTCAGGAAGCCCTCGGCGGCGGCGGGGTCGTGCGCGAGCGCCTTGTCCTCGTAGCCGTCCTGGCCGTTCATGAAGATGTAGTCGCCCTGCGTGACCGCGGGCACGTCGACCGGGGTGTTCGCCGCGGCCGAGATCTGCTCGCGGTTGACGATCGAGGCGACCGCCTTGCGGACGTTGACGTCCGACAGCGGACCTTCCTTCGCGTTCATCGTGACGTGCGTCCAGGTGAGACCGTTGGTCGCCTGGATCTCCGCGTCTTCACGCGACTTGGCGGTCGCGTACAGGTCGGCGTTCGACGAGATGTAGAGCGCGTCGATCTCCTTGTTGGCGAACGACGAACCCTGCTGCGCCTGGCTCACGACCTTGAAGAGGATGGTGTCGAGCTTGGGCTTGGCACCCCACCACACCGGGTTCGGCGTCAGGGTGATGACCTGACCCGTCTGGTCGATGTTCGAGATGACGTACGGGCCCGACGACGGCATCGCCTTGTCGACGAAGCCGCTGTTGAAGGCGACCGGGTCATTCGCGATGGCCGCGGGGAGCACGCCGCCGAACAGCGACTGCCAGTCGGCGAAGACCGAGCTGAAGGTGATCTTGACGTCGAACTCGTCGGAGCCCTGCTCGACGGATCCGATCTGGTCCCACCCGGTCGTCGAGACGACCTGGTAGTCAGCGTTCGATCCGTTGAGCGCCTTCCACGTGGCCACGTAGTCGGCGACGGTGATCGGCGTCCCGTCCTCCCAGACGGCCTTCGGGTTCAGCTTGATCTCGACGACCTGCGGGTCGTCGCTCACGAGTTCCACCGACGACGCGTAGTCGGGGTTGACCTCGCTGGTGCCGTCGGTCGTGATCCGCAGCGGCCCGCCGGAGGTCGGCGAGAGGAGCGTGTTGGTGTCGACGTCGTTGCCGTCGATCTGCGAGTTGTTGTAGTTCGCGGGCAGCGCGCCGACCGCGAGGTTCAGCGTGCCTCCATCCTGGACGTCGCCGGCCGCAGCCGCATCCCAGTCCACCACCGGCAGGGCCGCCGCTGCGCTGTCGCTCGCCGTGGGGGCGGTGTTGCCCGCCGCGCATCCGGCGAAAACCAGCGCTGCGGCACTGAGCACCGCGATGGCGCCCAGCGCCTTCGCACTCCGTGTCCTCATGTGATCTTTCCTCTCGTTACCTTCTGGGGACCCGGCCGGCGTGGTGCCGCCGCCCGGGGGTTCTTGGTCACGACGCCGGCTGCAGTGCCGCGTCATCCACGAGCGCGGAGCGATCCGCGTGGTGGCAGGCGACGCGGGTGCGACCATGCGGTGTGAGTACGGGGTCGGAAGCCCGGCACAGCTCCTGCGCGCCCTCGTCGAGCAGGGCGTACAGCGGGCAGCGCGTCCGGAAGCGGCATCCCGTGATCTCCTGCGTGGGGCTCGGCAGATCGCCGTTGAGGAGGATGCGGGTGCGCCCGCGCTCGATCCGCGGGTCGGGGATGGGCGCCGCGGAGATGAGCGCCTTCGTGTAGGGATGCCGGGGGTTCGAGAACACGTCGGCGATGGGACCCTGCTCGACGATCGCGCCGAGGTACATGACCGCGACGTCGTCGGCGATCTGCCGGACGACGGCGAGGTCGTGCGCGACGAAGAGGTAGGAGAGTCCGAGGCGCTCGCGCAGGTCCTCGAGCAGGTTGATGACACCCGCCTGGATGGACACATCGAGCGCCGAGACGGGCTCGTCGAGGATCAGTACGGCGGGATTGGTCGACAGCGCCCGGGCGATGCCGATGCGCTGGCGCTGACCGCCGGAGAATTCGTGCGGGTAGCGATCAGCCATCGCGGGATCGAGCCCGACCAGCTCGAGCAGCTCGGTGACGCGCTGATCACGTTCGGCCTTCGGCACTCCCTGCACCCAGAGCGGCTCGGTGATCACCTCGCCGACCGGAAGGCGGGGGTCGATCGCGCCCATCGGGTCCTGGAAGACGATCTGCACGTCGCGGCGAAGCTTCTTGATCTGCTTCTTCGACGCCGACGCGACATCGACGCCCTCGATCGTGATCGCGCCATGCTGAGGCGCCGCCATCTCCATGACCTCGAGGATCGTGGTCGTCTTACCGCAGCCGGACTCGCCGACGAGGCCGAGGGTGCGGCCCGGGCGGAGGGTGAACGACACGCCGTCGACGGCACGCACGGTGCCGACACGACGGGGAAAGACCGACCCCCGCATGAGCGGAAAGTGACGCTTGAGGCCGTCGACGTCGAGGACGGGCCCGCCGTCGGTCTCGGCGCGCTCATCGGCAGGCATGGCCTCGGGCCGCGGGAAGACCTCGGAACGGAGGAGCTCACCCCCGACGATCTCGCCCGCCCGGATGCACGCGGAGACATGCTCCGGCTCGGCAGGGTCATGTGCCACGAGCGAGGGCTCGACCTCTCGACACGCGTCGATCGCGATCGGGCAGCGGGCCGCGAACGGGCACCCCTGCGGCAGGCTCGCGAGGGACGGCGGACGCCCCTCCAGCGGCACGAGGCGCTGCGTGCCCGCCGTGAGCATATTCGGGACCGAGCGCAGAAGGCCGATCGAGTAGGGCATCTGCGGCGCCGTGAACACGTCGTCGGTCGTGCCCATCTCGACGAGCTTCCCCGCGTACATGACGCCCACACGGTCCGCGTGGCCGGCGACGACGCCGAGGTCGTGCGTGATGAGCACGATCGATGCGCCCGTGATCTCCTTGGCCGTCTCCAGCACCTCGAGGATCTGCGCCTGGATCGTGACATCGAGTGCGGTCGTCGGCTCGTCGGCCAGGATCACCTTGGGGTCGTTCGCGATCGCCATGGCGATCATGGCGCGCTGGCGCATGCCGCCCGAGTATTCGTGCGGGAACGCCTTCGCACGACGCTCGGCATCGGGAATCCCGACGACCTTGAGCAGCTCGACGGCGCGGGCAGCCGCGGCGCCTGCCGACAGGTGCGAATCATGCAGCCGCAGTGCTTCGGCGATCTGGTCGCCCACCGTGTAGACGGGCGTGAGCGCGGACAGCGGGTCCTGGAAGACCATCGCGAGGTCTTTGCCGCGGATCTTCGACAGGCGGTTGTCGTCGAGACCGAGGAGCGACTGCCCCTCGAACTCGATCGCTCCCGTGATCTGCGCCGTCGAGGGAAGCAGCCCCATCACCGCGAGCGATGACACGGACTTTCCGGACCCCGACTCCCCCACGATCCCGAGGAACTCACCGGGGTAGACGTCGTAGGAGATGCCGCGGACGGCCTGCACGCCGTTGCCCTCGCGCTGCGGGAACGTGACGCTGAGGTCCCGCACCGACAACAGGGGCGCTCCGGTGCGTCCGCGGGGTGTGTGAAGGAGGGCGTCAGTCACGGTTCATTCCAGAGGTCGGGTCGATCGCGTCGCGCAGCGCATCGCCGACGAGGCTGATCGCGAAGAGCAGGATGATGAGGACGAAGGCGGGGAAGACGAAAAG
>QFPD01000131.1 GCA_003248845.1 Microbacterium sp.
GCTCGCCGACGCGAGCGACGACTTCGGCAACCGCCTCATCGGCATCGAGCCCGGCGCGGGACTGACGAAGGCGACGCAGGATGCCGTCCGAGGCATCCACGATCGTCCCGTCGACGTCCCACAGCACGCACGTGAACGGCGATCGCGAAGTCATGCGACCAGCCTATCGACCGGTCAGCGCGCGGTCAGAACGGGCCGATCAGAACAGCCGTGGGGCGCCCGACTCGATGCCCTTCATGCCCTCGTAGTCGAGCGTGACGCAGCGGATGCCGCGGTCGCCGGCGAGCACCTTCGCCTGCGGCTTGATCTCCTGCGCGGCGAACACTCCCACCACGGGAGCCAGATGCGGATCGCGGTTCAGGAGGTCGAGGTAGCGGGTGAGCTGCTCGACCCCGTCGATGTCGCCGCGGCGTTTGACCTCGACGGCGATCGTGCCGCCGTCGGGATTGCGCAGCAGCAGATCGACCGGGCCGATCGCCGTCGGGAACTCCCGCCGCACGAGCGTCGCGTGCGGATCGATGACGTCGGTCTGCTCGGCGAGCAGGCGCTGCAGGTCGGCCTCGACGCCGTCCTTCTGCAGGCCCGGGTCGACTCCCAGCTCGTGCGCCGACTCGTGCAGCACCTCGTAGATGCGCACGAGCAGCGCATCGCCGGTCTTCGCATGGGTGACACGCCAGTGCTCGCGCACGCCGGCCGACGCCGACTCGGCATCCGGCTCCTCGACGGTGAGCGTGCAGGGCGGGCTCATCCAGTTGAGCGGCTTGTACGAACCGCCGTCGGAGTGCACGAGCAGCGAGCCGTCGCCCTTGTGCACGAGCAGGCGTGTCGCGAGCGGCAGATGGGCATTGAGCCGCCCGGTGTAATCGACGGAGCAGCGGGCGATGACGAGGCGCACCCGTCGAGTGTACGCGGGGCGAGCACGCCGGAGGCCGGCGGTGCACGCCGGACGATCAGTGGTGTCCCGCGCCGACCTTCGACCCGGCGATCGGCTTCGCGGCGCCCGAGGCGATGCCGCTCATGACGATGAGCGCGACGATGATCCAGAGCGTGTTGAGGATGCCGATCTGGTGGCTGATCCACCCCAGCACGGGGGGTCCGCACAGGAACGCGACGTAGCCGATGGTCGCCGCCGCCGAGACGGATGCCGCAGCCTTGGCCGGGTCGTCGGCGGCCGCAGACATGCCCAGGGGGAATCCGAGCGACGCGCCCGCCCCCCACAGGGCGACGCCCACGAAGGCCACCGGCAGGGTCGGCGCGAGGATGAACACGATGAGGCCGACCCCCGCCGTCACGGCGAGCCCGCGCAGGGCCCACACCCGGCCGATCCGGTCGACGAGGGGCCCGCCGACGGCACGGAACACCGTCATCGAGATCGAGAACACCGTGAGGAAGATCGCGCCGGTCGCCTCCGACTCGCCGTGCCCGTCGACAACCGCGATCGTGAGCCAATCGTTGGCGCTCCCCTCGGCGAATGCCATGCCGAGGATGATCGCCCCGATCGCGTACGTGCGCGGGTCGCGCCACACCTCGAGCGCGGCGTGCAGTCGCTCGCGACGCGTCGTCGGACTGGCGGATGCCGCGGCATCCGCCAGCGCGGCATCCGGAGCCGGGACGAAGCGCAGCGCGACGATGGTCACGGCCAGCCACACGACCGACACGGCGCCCAAGTGCCACGACGCGCCGATTCCCCACGCCGCCATCGCGACGCCGATGCCCGCGCCGGCGACCGTGCCGAGGCTGAAGAAGGCGTGGAAGAGCGGCATGAGCGTGCGCCCGGTCGCCTGCTCGACGGATGCCGCTTCGACGTTGATCATGACGTCGGTCGCCCCGAAGCACAGGCCCATGAGCGCCAGTCCGATCGCGGCGAGCGGATAGGAGCCGAGCGCGTCCACGCCGAGCGCCGCCAGGAAGAGGCCCACGGCGACTCCCACGATGGTGAAGGAGAGGCCGCGCTTCGCGCCCCAGCGGGCGACGATGACGTTCGCCGACATGACGCCCACGAGCGACCCTGCCCCCATGGCGAACAGCAGCACGCCGACCTCGAAGTCGTCGATGTCGAGGTTCTGCTTGACCGCCGGCAGCCGCGACGCCCAGGACGCGAACGTCACTCCGCACAGCAGGAACAGGGTGAAGACGGCGAGGCGCCAGTGCGCCAGCCGCGTTCCGGTCACGGGGGTGTCGAGGGTCACCACGACACTCTACCGAATCGATTCGACCAATCGCCGCCGCGGGTTACGATGCAGGGATGACGACGCGACGCGCGACCATCTCCGACGTCGCCCGCGAGGCGGGTGTCTCGCCGTCGACCGCGTCCGTCGTCTTCAGCGGCAAGACCCCCGTCTCGGACCTCACGCGCCGCCGCGTCCAGGCGGCCGCCGCCGAGCTCGGCTACACAGGGCCGGATCCGCGGGCCGCATCGCTCCGCCGTGGCCGCAGCGGTATCGTCGGCGTCGTCGTCGGGTCGAGCCTCAAGGACCTCTTCCTCGACCCCGTGCAGCGCGTGCTGATGGATGGCCTGTCCGAAGCGGTCGCGCCCTTGGGCGCGGGACTCCTGCTCCTGCGCCGGGGATCCGATGTCGATAACGCGCCCTCGCTCCTGACGGCTCCCGTCGATGCGGCCGTGCTCCTCAGTTGCGACTCCGCGACGCGCGACTCGCTTTCCGAGGTGGCGGCGCGCGGCATCCCGGTCGTCGTCGTCGAAGGCGACGCAGGTCCCGGTGTCACGCGCATCGCCCTCGACAATCGTGATGCGCAGCGGCAGGCGGCCGAGCACCTGCGCGCGCTCGGCCACACCGACGTCGCGATCGTCACGCTCTGGCGGGACGAGGCCGGCACCCGCGGATTCATCGCCCCGGGCGCCTCGATCGGCATCGAGGTGACCCGCGAGCGCCTCGAGGGCGCGCGTGACGTCTACCCGGATGCCCCCGCGCTGGCGACGACGGCGAGCTCCATCGACGAGGGTCTCGCCGCGGGGCGTGCACTGTTCGCCGACCCCGACCGGCGCCCGACGGCCGTCATCGCTCAGAGCGACCTGCTCGCGGCCGGCGTCATCCGCGCCGCCGAAGAGGTGGGCCTGCGCGTCCCCGCCGACGTCAGCGTCACCGGATTCGACGGCGTCCCCGTCGACGGCCTCGCCCCGTACGAGCTGACGACGCTGGTGCAGGATGCCGCGGGCAAGGGTCGCGCGGCGGGGCTCGCCGTCGCGGCACTCCTCGACGGCGAGCGGGCGGCATCCGTCTTGCTGACCTGCCGATTCCGCCCCGGGAACACGACCGGTCCCGTGCCCCGGTAGACTGGGATCCCGACCCCCCGCGACCGTCAGGAGGCCAGTTTGCTCTTGCTCCTGGCTGCGTTCGCGGTCTTGCCGCTGGCGCTGCCGTCGCTGGTGCGGCGGATCGGACCTCGCGCGTTCCTCGTCGCGGCGCTCGTGCCGCTCGCAGGCTTCGTGCAGGCCGCCGTGATGACGCCGCGGGTGCTCGCGGGCGAGGTTCCGACCGAGTCGTACGTGTGGGTGCCGCAGCTCGGCCTCGAGCTGTCGATGCGCATGGACACGCTCGGCTGGCTGATGGCGCTCATCGTGACCGGTGTGGGCGCGCTCGTCATGATCTACTGCCGCTGGTACTTCGCCGGCAAGAAGGCGGGCGTCGGCCAGTTCAGTGCGGTGCTTCTCGCGTTCGCGGGCGCCATGTACGGACTCGTCCTCACCGACGACCTCATCGTGCTCGTGATGTTCTGGGAGATCACGAGCATCCTCTCCTACCTGCTGATCGGCTTCTATCACGCGCGAGGCGCCAGCCGCCGTTCCGCGCTGCAGGCGCTGCTCGTGACGACCCTCGGCGGGCTCGCGATGTTCGTCGGCGCCGTCATCCTCGTGGTGCAGGCCGGTACGAACAGCCTGTCCGCGATCCTCGCCGCGTACTCGGCTCCCGGATCGACGCTCACGGGCCCCCTCATCGACACCGCGATCGTCCTGCTTCTCGTCGGCGCGCTCAGCAAGTCGGCGATCTTCCCGTTCCACTTCTGGCTGCCCGGCGCGATGGCCGCCCCGACCCCCGTCAGCGCGTACCTGCACGCCGCCGCGATGGTGAAGGCCGGCATCTACCTCATCGCGCGCTGCGCCCCGGCATTCGCGTTCGCGGCGCCGTGGCGCCCGATCATCATCACCCTCGGTATCGTCACGATGCTGCTCGGCGGCCTGCAGGCGCTGCGTGAATCCGATCTCAAGCGCATCCTCGCGTTCGGCACCGTGAGCCAGCTCGGCATGCTGACGATCGTGCTCGGGTACGGGGAGCGGGGCTCCGCCCTCGCGGGGCTCGCGCTCCTGCTCGGGCACGCGCTCTTCAAGTCGTCGCTGTTCCTCGTCGTCGGCGTGATCGACCGTCAGCTGTCGACGCGCGACATCGGCGAGCTCTCCGGCGTCGGTCGGCAGGCGCCGACGCTCGCGACGTTCTCGATCATCGCGATCGCGTCGATGGTCGGACTGGCGCCGACGGTCGGCTTCGTCGCGAAGGAGGCGGCGCTGACGTCGCTCCTCGACGGCGGCGGCCGCCCCGAGGCGCTCATCCCGCTCATCGGGATCGTCCTCGGCTCGGTGCTGACGACGGCCTACGGCATCCGCTTCGTCTGGGGCGCCTTCTGGACGAAGAAGGATGCCTCGGGGGTTCCTCTCCCCACGACCGAGTGGCCCGATCCGCCGATCGGGTTCCTGGCGGCGCCCATCATCCTCTCCGCGCTCACGGTCGTGGGCGGCGTGGCGGCGCCGCTTCTCGATGTCGCGTTCTCCGGCTACGCCGACACGCTCCCGGCCGCGGGCGGCGAAGTCGGCTACCCCTACCACCTCGCCCTCTGGCACGGCCTCGAGCCGGCGCTGTTCCTCTCCCTCGGGTCGATCGCGGTCGGCGCCGTGCTCTTCTGGCTCACATACCGCCGTGCACCGCTGCGCCGCGTCCTGCCGTTCGCCGCCGCAGACGTGTACAACGGCACCCTCCGCGTCATCGCCCGGATCGCCGTCTGGACGACGACCTTCACGCAGCGCGGCTCGCTGCCGGTGTACGTCGGCACGATCTTCGTCGTCTTCGTCGCGGCGCAGGGGACGGCGTTTGTCGGCGGCCTCATGTCGGGCGCCGAGTGGCAGGTGTTCGTGGATGCGTGGCAGACGCCTATGCAGCTCGTCGTCGCGCCCGTCATGATCCTCGCCGGCGTCATCGCGGTACGCGCGCGGAAGCGCTATACGGGGGTCGTCCTCGTGTCGGTGACGGGCCTCGGCATGGTGGCGCTCTTCGCGACGAGTGGAGCGCCCGACCTCGCGCTGACGCAGATCCTCATCGAGACGGTGACACTCGTCGCCTTCGCGCTCGTCCTGCGGCGGATCCCGTCGCGCATGGGCGAGCACAACGCGTCCGTCTGGCCCGTCGCGCGCGCCGTGCTCGCGATCGCCGGCGGCGCGACGATGGCCCTCGTCGCGCTCGTCGCGACCGGATCCCGCGTCGCCGAGCCCATCTCGACGGCGTTCCCCGAGCTCGCCTACGAGCTCGGCCACGGCAAGAACGTCGTCAACGTCGCCCTCGTGGACCTTCGCGGGTGGGACACGATGGGCGAGCTGTCGGTGCTGATCCTCGCTGCGACCGGCGTCGCGTCGCTCGTCTTCGTGACGCACCGCTCCGACCTGCTCTCGAGCGCGATCGCCTCGCTGCCGACCGGCGTCACGCGTACCCGCCGTCCCCTCGTCGAGACCGCCGAGGGACCCCGCCCGCGTTCGACGCAGCCGGGCAGCACGCGCCAGGCGTGGCTCGTCGGGGGGCAGCGTGTCAAGCCGGAGAACCGCTCGATCCTGCTCGAAGTGATCGTGCGCGTCCTCTTCCACACGATCATCGTCGTGTCGATCTACCTGCTGTTCGCCGGACACAACCTCCCCGGCGGCGGGTTCGCCGGCGGACTCGTCGCAGGCATGGCGCTCGTCATGCGCTACGTCGCCGGCGGCCGGTACGAGCTGGGCGCGGCCGCACCGACGGATGCCGGGCGTCTACTCGGCGCCGGCATGACCCTCGCGATCGCGTGTGCCGTCGTGCCGCTGCTGTTCGGCGCCGCCCCGCTCACGAGCGCCGTGTGGGAAGCCGATCTGCCCGTCCTCGGCCACGTCGAGTTCGTCTCGTCCACGTTCTTCGACATCGGCGTGTACCTCGTCGTCATCGGCCTCGTGCTCGACGTGCTGCGTTCCCTCGGTGGCGAGGTCGACCGGCAGACGCAGGAGCTGCGCGAGCGCCAGGGGACGGGAGCCGTGTCATGACCGTCTCCGGCGTCCTCATCGTGATCATGGCGATCCTCTACGCGGCGGGCATCTACGCGATGCTCGAGCGCAGCCTCACGCGCGTGCTCATCGGATTCCTGCTGCTCGGCAACGCGACGAACCTCTTCCTGCTCGTCGTCATGG
>QFPD01000387.1 GCA_003248845.1 Microbacterium sp.
CGGTGAGAGCGACGTCCGCCAGGCAGGGGCGCCGAGGACGACGGCATCCCAGGGCTCACCTTCGGCGGGCGCGGGCCAGTCGCCGGCGCGCGGCCAGAGAGGATCGTGGGAGAGGGCCATCAGCCGACGTACACCCAGGCCTCGCGGCCGCTCGTGAGCGCGACGGAGATGCGGCGATAGAGCGAGACCTCGTAGGCGTCGGCGGCGTCGAGTTCGGCGGCGCTCACGTGCAGCACGACGCCGGTCACCTTGTCGAGTGGATTGCCCGTCGCGCGCAGAACAGGGTGCACGGACAGGCCCGAGACGTCGACGACGCGCTGATCCTCGATCTCGACGTAGTCGATCGTGTAGCCCGGCAGCGCGTCCGGTTCGCCCGCGACGAGGCGGCCGAACGTGTCGAGCTGCACCTCGGCGTGCTGCAGCGTGCCGTATGTGAACAGCAGCTGATCTGAGGGTTCCACGCTCACGTCTCCACGCTACCGCGGTGCCCGCGTGCGAGCGAGGGTCACACCAGCACGGCGTGCGCGATCGCGAAGATCACGAGCCCCGCGAGGGCCCCCACGATCGTGCCGTTGAGGCGGATGTACTGCAGGTCGCGGCCGACCATGAGCTCGATCTTCTCGGTCGTCTCGGCGGGGTCCCACTTCTCGACCGTGTCGGTGATGATCGACGCGATGTCGTGGCGGTAACGGTCGACGAGGAAGACGGCGGCATCCGCGACGCGGGCGTCGACCCGCGCCTGGAGTGCGGGGTCGACGACGAGCCGGTCGCCCACCTCCACGAGGGCGGCGGTGACGCGCCGACGCAGCGCGCTCTCGGGGTCGGCGAGGCTCTTCAGGAGCCCGGACTTCGCCGTGTTCCAGGCCTCGGCGGCGAGCTCACGCACGCGCGGACTGTCGAAGACCGCGCTCTTGGCGTCTTCGAGGCGGCCGATCGTCGCTGGATCGTGCTGGAGATTGCCCGCGAGGCGCGTGAGGTACTTGTCGACGGCGTGCCGGGCGGGGTGCTCCGGGTCGCGCTGGACCGCGTCGAGGAACTTGACCGCCTCGTGATAGACCGTGTCGTCGACGAGACGCATCGCCACGGACGGCACCCACGAGGGCAGCCGGCGCGATACGAGCCCCGAGAACGACTCACGGTTCGCGTGCAGCCAGGTCGCGAGACTGTCCACGCCGAGGTCCACGGCGCCGTGATGCGCCCCTGCCTCCACGACGCGCTCCATCCAGCCGCCGATCGTCGGGGCCCACTCCGGGCTCAGCAAGTGCTCGCGCGCGAGGTCGCTGATGAGGTCTTGGACCTCGTCGTCGCTGAGTGCGTTCAGGATGCCGGTGGCCATCGCCGACGCCTCGCGGGAGAGCAGCTCGGCGTGCTCGGGATCGCGCAGCCACTCGCCGGCGGTCGCGGCGATCTTCGTGGATTCGAGTTTCGCGCGCACGACGGAGCCCTCGAGGAAGTTGGTCTCGATGAACTCGCCGAGGCTCCGTCCGATCTCGTCCTTGCGCTTCGGGATGATCGCCGTGTGGGGGATCGGGATGCCGAGGGGGTGGCGGAACAGCGCCGTCACAGCGAACCAGTCGGCGAGGGCACCCACCATGCCGCCCTCCGCCGCGGCGCGCACGTAGGCCATCGCGGGGATGCGCTCCTGCGTGACGAATGCGACGACGAACAGCACCGCCAT
>QFPD01000132.1 GCA_003248845.1 Microbacterium sp.
TGCTCGGTCAGGCGCTCCTCGGCGAGGGCTCTGTTCTCGCCGCAGCGGAGACCGTCGATGCGGAGTACACGGCATCCGTCACCGCGGGCACCTACGCCAACGCCGGGGGATTCTCCGTCGCCGTCACTCGTCTCGGAGGACAGTCATGAACGACCGCACACGCGCCGACGCCGTCTACGCGGCGCTGCTGACCCGACAGGGCGAGCAGTGGGTGCAGCCGCGCGTCGAGCGCACTCGGCGCGTTCTGGAGCTGCTCGACGACCCGCAGAAGACGTATCGCGTCATTCACGTGACCGGCACGAACGGCAAGACCTCGACGGCGCGGATCGCGGAGTCGGTCGTGCGCGCGACGGGCCTGCGGACCGGTCTGTTCACAAGTCCGCACCTCGAACGGTTCACCGAGCGCATCATGATCGACGGCGAGCCCATCGACGATGGCCTGATCGCGGATGCCTGGGCAGAAGTGGAGCCCTTCGTCGGGATCGTCGACGCGCAGCTGCAGGCGACGGGCGATGCACCTCTCACCTTCTTCGAGCTGCTGACGGTCCTCGCTTTCGTCGCCTTCGCCGACGCACCCGTGGATGTCGCGGTGATCGAAGTCGGCATGGGCGGGTCATGGGACTCGACGAACACCGCCGACGGTGACGTCGCCGTCTTCGCACCGATCGACCTCGACCATGCCGACAAGCTCGGCGAGACGATCGAGGAGATCGCGACCGTGAAGGCCGGCATCATCAAAGACGGTGCCGCGGTCGTCTCCGCCGAGCAGGACGCCGCGGCGCTCAACGTCCTGCGGCGCACTGCCGCAGCGCGCGGGGCGGCCCTCGCCGTCGAGGGCGATGCCTTCGGCTTGTCCGCGCAGCATCTCGCCGTCGGCGGTCAGCAGATCAGCGTGCAGGGCCTCGCGGGGCGCTACGACGACCTCTACCTGCCGCTCTACGGTGCGCACCAGGGGCACAATGCGGCCCTCGCCATCGCCGCGGTCGAGTCACTCATCGGCGGCGGAGCGCAGGCGCTCGCACCAGATGTCGTCGCCGACGGCCTCGCGCAGGTGACCTCGCCCGGTCGTCTCCAGCTCGTGGGCGTGGCGCCGACGGTTCTCGTAGACGCCGCGCACAACCCGCACGGGGCGCGCGCGCTCGTGCAGGCGCTCGACGACTCGTTCGACTTCGACGAGTGGGGGGTCGTGCTCGGAGCATTCGCAGATAAGGACGTGGCGGGCGTCGTCGCCGCGATCACGCCCGCGGCGACACACGTGTTCGCCACGGCCCCCGAATCGGAGCGCGCCGCGGAGGCGGACACGATCGCGGATCTCGTGGAAGGCATCGGCGGTCAGGTGAGCGTGCACCGCGACCTCGCCGAGGCCGCGGAAGCGGCGCGCGAATGGGCGTCGGCTTCGGACCGGCGCGCTGTCGTGATCGCGGGGAGCGTCGTTCTCGCGGGCGAGGCGCTGCAGCTCGCGGCGGAGGAGAACTGGAAGGACGGGTGGCAGGCGTGAGCGCAGACTCCGCCGGCTCTTCGCGACGCGCCCCGCGCGTGCGTCGGCAACGCGGGGCGCGCGAGTCACTGGCATCCATCGTCCTCGGGTGCGAAACGCTCGTCGTCTTCCTCGGCGGGCTCGTGCTGTACGGGTTGAAAGCTCTCCCCGCGGGACTCGAGCCGTGGTGGGGGATCGTCATCGGCTCGGTGCTCGCCGTGCTGCTCGTCGTGACGTCGGCGTTCGTGCGCTACGACTGGGGGATCGCGCTCGGCTGGTTCTGGCAGCTGTTCATCGTCCTTGCGGGTTTCCTCGAGCCCGCCCTCGCCGTCGTCGGCCTGGTTTTCGGAGCGATGTACGCGTATGCGACGATCAAGGGAGGCGCCCTCGACAGAGCGAACGCGCAGCGCGCCGCCAGCGACACGAATGGAGAATGACATGCCCACGGAAGAGACGCTCGTCCTCGTGAAGCCGGACGGTGTTGCACGCGGACTCACCGGTGCGATCCTGGCCCGCATCGAGGCGAAGGGTTACGCGCTCGTGGACATCAAGCTCGTCGAGCCCGACCGTGATCTGCTCGCGCAGCACTACGCGGAGCACGAGGGCAAGCCGTTCTACGAGCCGCTCATCGAGTTCATGCTCTCCGGCCCGTCCGTCGCGATCCGTCTCGCGGGCAATCGCGTCATCGAGGGGTTCCGCTCCCTCGCGGGTACGACCGACCCGACCACGGCGGCGCCGGGCACGATCCGCGGGGACTTCGGTCGGGACTGGGGTGTCAAGGTGCAGCAGAACCTCGTGCACGGCAGTGACAGCCCTGAGTCCGCCGCGCGGGAGCTCGCGATCTGGTTTTGACGCGCGCGTCAGAAGATGACGTCGATGAGCTGCGGAATGGCATCCAACCGCAACTGTGCGAGGAGCAGCACGATCGCGTACGTGAGGATCGCCAAGAGCGGCACCCACGGGGCGAGCTTCGCGCCGACCGCACGGACGCGCGCCGAGTCGGAGATCGCCCCCGCGCGAAGCAGGCGCACCCACACCGCGTAGAACGTCGGGATCGTGACGAGCCAAGTCACCATGCACCACGGGCACAGGGTGCCGAGAAGGTAGATGCTCTGCCCGATGAGCCACAGCACGAATCCGAACGCGAACGTGATTCCGGCGGCGAAGGCGAGCCAGAACCAGCGCGCGAACCGGGCGCCGGCGAGCACGGCCATTCCGACGACGATCGGTGCCACCCATCCGGTCAGGCCGATGATCGGGTTCGGGAACCCGAAGACGCTGCCCTGCCACGAGCCGAGGTTCGCGGTGCATTGCACGATGATGCTGAAGTCGCACGAGGCGGGACCCGAATCGGGGTTCTGCAGCGCGTGGAACTTCTCCACCGTGAGCGCGAACGCCGCGCCCCACCCGATGACACCCGCGATGATGAGCCAGACGGCGAGGGCTTTCGGACGAGACTCGATCGTGCGCGCTGACATGGCGCGATTATGGCATCCGTGCCTTTGCGTCGCGCTCAGAATGCGTGTTGCGGAACGCCGGCGCACGCCTTCTCGCGCAATCGGAAGCGGAAAGTGGAATAATGAGGCCGATGCCGCCGCGGCCGCGCCGCAGCGCATCACCGAAGACTTCGGGCGATGAACGCCCTTCGCAGTACGAGCCCCGCCGCCGAGCGGGTGAGGCTGCAGACCGTATGAGTTCGCGGCACCTCCGGACCGGAGCGAGACCGCCAGATCTGCCGGGAGTGGCCCGCGGAGCCGCCCCGCAAGGAGTACGCCAGAGATGGCCGATGAGCGCAATGACCTTCCCGAATCCGACCACGACGACGCCGCTGCGGCGCTGACGCCTCCCGAGGCACTCGTGCCCGACGACGTCTCCGAGGTTGCCGCCGAGAGTGACCTCGTCGCCGAGGCCGAACAGATCGTCGCCGCCGAAGCGGCCGCCGACGAGAGAGCGGACGCTGCCGCCGTGGCGGACGCCGAGAGCATCGTCGACGATGCCGCCGCTGCGGAGGAGGTCGCCGAAGCGGCGGTCGTCGCAGACGCGGAGGAGATCACTTCGGATGCCGAGGGCGCGGCCGATGCCGAGGCCGCGACGGCAGCCGAGGCGCCGGCGGAGCCGCAGCCGGTCACCGCCGTATCGCTCGGCCTCCTGCCGGCGGAGTTCGTCTCGCAGGTGTCCACGCAGCTCTTCTTCTACGCGCCGGAGGTCATCGCTCTGCCGTCGCGCCCGGAGGACGACGACCGCGACGATCAGGGTGCGCCCGGTGGATCCAGTGCGCGCCGACGCGGTCGCCGCCGCGGGGGCGCGGCGAACGGCGAGGGAGACGAGGCATCCGGCTCCGATCGCTCCGAGCGAGGGGAACGCGGCGGCCGTCAGCCGCGCCAGCGTGCGGTCGAGCTCATCACGGAGCCCCAGCGGATCAAGGGTTCGACGCGTCTCGAAGCGAAGAAGCAGCGCCGCCGCGACGGCCGCGAGGCGGGCCGCCGACGCACGGTCGTGACCGAGGCGGAGTTCCTTGCCCGCCGCGAGGCCGTCGACCGCGACATGATCGTCCGCTCCAAGAACGGACGCATCCAGATCGCCGTGCTCGAGGACAACGTGCTCGTCGAGCACTACGTCGCGCGCAGCCAGGAGTCGTCGCTCATCGGCAATGTCTACCTCGGGCGCGTGCAGAATGTGCTGCCCTCGATGGAAGCCGCGTTCGTCGACATCGGCCGAGGCCGCAACGCCGTGCTGTACTCGGGCGAAGTCGATTGGGACGCCGTGGAGACCGGCAACCAGCCGCGCCGCATCGAACTCGCGCTCAAGAGCGGCGACCGTGTGCTCGTGCAGGTCACGAAGGATCCGGTGGGGCACAAGGGTGCGCGTCTCACGAGCCAGATCTCCCTGCCCGGCCGCTACCTCGTCTACGTGCCGGGCGGCGCGATGAACGGTATCTCGCGGAAGCTCCCCGACACCGAGCGAGCACGCCTCAAGCGCATCCTCAAAGAGGTCTTGCCCGAGTCGAGCGGCGTCATCGTGCGGACAGCCGCCGAGGGCGCGACCGAGGAGCAGCTGACCCGCGACGTGCAGCGCCTCACGAGCCAGTGGGAGCACATCTCCGCGCAGGTCGAGACGCAGCAGGCGCCATACCTGCTGCACTCCGAGCCCGACCTCCTCGTCAAGATCGTCCGCGATGTCTTCAATGAGGACTTCTCGAAGATGCTCATCCAGGGCGAGGATGCCTATCAGACGATCACGTCGTACCTCGCAGGCGTCGCTCCGGATCTCCTCGAGCGCATTGAGAAGTACGAGGAAGACCAGGACCCGTTCGACCGATTCCGTGTCACCGAGCAGATCGAGAAGGCGCTCGATCGCAAGGTGTGGCTGCCGTCGGGCGGCTCGTTGGTGATCGACCGCACCGAGGCGATGACGGTCGTCGACGTCAACACCGGCAAGTTCGTCGGCTCAGGCGGCAACCTGGAAGAGACCGTCACGAAGAACAACCTCGAGGCGGCCGAGGAGATCGTCCGGCAGCTGCGCCTGCGCGACATCGGCGGCATCATCGTCGTCGACTTCATCGACATGGTGCTCGAGTCCAACCGCGACCTCGTGCTGCGCCGGCTCATCGAATGCCTGAGCCGGGACCGGACGAAGCACCAGGTCGCCGAGGTCACTTCGCTCGGGCTCGTACAGATGACCCGCAAGAAGCTCGGGCTCGGACTGCTCGAGACCTTCAGCGAGCCGTGCGAGGTGTGCGCGGGGCGCGGCGTCATCGTCCACCACGATCCGGTCGTGAAGCACCGGGGTGCTCCCGTCTCGAACGGTTCGGGGAACGGGCGGCGCTCGCGTCCCACGAGCTCCTCATCTGCGACCGGTGGAAACGGCGGCGGCACGCACGTGATCACCGAGGGCGCGAAGTCGGCGCTGGCGGCCATTGCGGCATCCACCATCCACCCGGCGACGGGAGAAGCCGTCGTCGACGCCGCAGAGGGTGCGACTTCGCCTGCGGTCGCCGTCGACGAGGCGCGCGACGCCGCAGGCACCGCCGCCAAGAAGCCGCGGCGCAAGCGCGGTGAGGGCCGTGCGCGCGGCGAGAGGGGAGACCGGCCCGAGGGCGGATCCCCGAAGACGGAGAAGGATCTGCTGCTCGACTCGGTGCTGAGCGCACTTCCCGAACCCAAGGCGCCCGGTCAGGGACGCGGCCGTCGCCGTGTGACGACGGCCGCTCTGAGCGGCACGCCGGTGGACGCGACACCCGTCGCCACCGAGAACTGACGCGCTCGGCGCAGACTCGACGTACGCTCGTCAGCGCGCGCCGGGTCTGCGCCGCTCTCGCGCCGTCACTCGCAGGCCCGAGGCGATGAGCCGACGTACGAGGTCGTGCCCGCTCACGTGTCGTGCCCCGGCGGCGATCAGTCGCGCGTGCGCGTCCTCGGGGACGTCGTAGTGGTCGAGGTCGAAGCCCCGACGCGGGATCCCCTGCGCGGCCGCGAAAGCGTGAAGCTCGTCGAGATCACTGTCACTGACGAGGTGTGCCCAGAGCCGCCCGTGGGCGGGCCAGCGGGGGTCGTCGATCAGGATCGCCATTGACTCATCGTAGATATCCGCGACACGCGCAACGCATGCTTTTGCCCGCTGGGCGTGCATCCGGTAAAGTAGTCCCTTGGTGCGTCGAGGTTCCGCCTCCGCGCCCGCAGACTCGTCAGAGGCGTCTCGCCTCGGAAGACAATCGGAGCCGAGCGCTCCACAGAAGAAACAGGTGTGAAGTGGTTTACGCAGTTGTGCGCGCCGGCGGCCGGCAGGAAAAGGTCGAGGTCGGCACGGTCGTCGTGCTCGACCGCCAGAAGGCGAAGGTAGGCGAGAGGCTCGAGCTTCCCGCGGTGCAGGAGCGCGGTCCGAAGATCGTGATCCAGAAGTTCAAGAACAAGACCGGCTACAAGAAGCGCCAGGGGCACCGCCAGGACCTCACGCGCGTCAAGATCACCGGCATCAAGTAAGCCACGGGAGAAGACGAGATGGCACACAAAAAGGGCGCGAGCTCTACCCGTAACGGGCGTGACTCCAACGCACAGCGACTCGGCGTGAAGCGCTTCGGTGGCCAGCAGGTCCTCGCCGGCGAGATCATCGTCCGCCAGCGCGGCACGCACTTTCACCCCGGCGCGAACGTCGGCCGCGGCGGCGACGACACGCTGTTCGCCCTCGAGGCGGGCGCGGTCGAGTTCGGCACGAAGGGCGGCCGCAAGGTCGTCAACATCGTGGCGGCGGCCGAGTAAGAGCGACACACACTTCGCGAGGGGCGGGCTTCGGCTCGCCCCTCGTTCGTTCCCGGACAGGAGACCGACAATGGTGACCTTCGTCGATCG
>QFPD01000133.1 GCA_003248845.1 Microbacterium sp.
GACGACGTCGAGGAGACCGATCTCGCCCGCGCCGCGGCGCTGTCGTCGCTCGCCGACCCGACGCCCGAAGGCGTGTCGATCGTGGAGCTCGCGGCGACCCGCGGCGTCCACGTCGAGACCCCGGCGGGTGCGACACCCGTGCCGTTCACGGCGCAGACGCGCATGAGCGGGGTCGATCTCGCCACCGGCGACGGCGGCACGTCGATGGTGCGTAAGGGCGCGGCGTCCGCCGTCCTCGCCTGGCTGGATGCCGAGGGCGTCGCCCTGCCGGAGGAGCGGCGTGCGCAACTCCTTCGATCGGTGGACCGCATCTCGGAGAGCGGCGGAACTCCGCTGGTCGTCGCGACCCTGACCCCTCGGATCGAAGGAGTTGTGCACACGCCCTCCGGGCGCGTCCTGGGCGTCGTCCACCTGAAGGACATCGTCAAGGAGGGCCTGCGCGAACGGTTCGAGGAGCTCCGCGCGATGGGCATCCGCACGGTCATGATCACGGGCGACAACCCCCTCACCGCCGCCGCGATCGCGAAGGAAGCCGGCGTCGACGACTTCCTCGCCGAGGCGACACCCGAACAGAAGCTCGCGCTCATCCAGCGCGAGCAGCAGGGAGGCAACCTCGTCGCGATGACCGGCGACGGCACGAACGACGCGCCCGCGCTCGCGCAGGCCGACGTCGGCGTCGCGATGAACACCGGCACGTCGGCGGCGAAGGAGGCCGGCAACATGGTCGACCTCGACTCCGATCCGACGAAGCTCATCGACATCGTGCGCATCGGCAAGCAGCTGCTGATCACGCGCGGGGCGCTCACGACCTTCTCGCTCGCGAACGACATCGCGAAGTACTTCGCCATCATCCCGGCGATGTTCCTCGGGGTCTTCCCGGGGCTGCAGGTGCTCAATGTGATGCAGCTGCACTCCCCGGCATCCGCCGTCACGAGCGCGATCGTGTTCAACGCGATCGTGATCGTGTTCCTCATCCCGCTCGCCCTCCGCGGCGTGACGTACCGCGCGCAGAGCGCGTCCAAGACGCTGAGCCGCAACCTCCTCGTCTACGGCCTCGGCGGTGTCGTCGCGCCCTTCGTCGGTATCAAGCTCATCGATCTCATCGTGAGCCTCCTTCCCGGGTTCTGACCCGGCTCCGCCCTTCTGGAAAGGCACCCCATGTCCTCTACACGCACCACCCTGCGCACCGCCGGCGTCGCCGTCCGCGCGATGCTCGTCGCGACTCTCGTGCTCGGCGTCGGCTACACCCTGCTCGTCACTGGCATCGGGCAGGTGCTCCTGCCGTCGCAGGCGAACGGCTCGGCGCTCACCGACCGCGACGGTACCGTCGTCGGCTCGGCGCTCATCGGGCAGTCCTTCACGGATGCCGCGGGCGACGCGCTCCCGGAGTACTTCCAGTCGCGGCCCTCCGCCGCGGGCGACGGGTACGACGGCGGCGCGTCGAGCGGGTCCAACTTCGGTCCCGAGAACACCGACCTGATCGCCGCGATCGGCGAGCGCCGGGCCGCCGTCGCCGCCCTCGAGGGTGTACCCGAGAGCGCCGTGCCGGCCGACGCGGTCACCGCGTCGGCCTCGGGCCTCGACCCCCACATCTCGGTCGCGTACGCCGACCTGCAGGTCGCGCGCGTCGCGGCCGCGCGCGGCCTGCAGGTCGACGTGGTCGCGCAGCTCGTCGCACAGCACACGACCGGCCGCGACCTCGGCTTCCTCGGCGACCCGCGCGTCGACGTCCTCGAGCTGAACCTGGCCCTCGACGCGCTGAGCGCGACCGGAAACTAGGGTGAAGCCATGAGACGCGGACGGCTGCGAGTGCTGCTGGGCGCAGCCCCCGGAGTCGGCAAGACGTACGAGATGCTCGAGGAGGGCCGGCGGCTGCGCGATGCCGGCACCGATGTCGTGATCGCCGTCGTCGAGACCCACGGCCGAGCCGCGACAGCCGCGCTCACGGAGGGCCTGCCGATCGTTCCGCGACGGCAGGTCAGCCACCGCGGCGTCGCGCTCGACGAGCTGGATCTCGATGCCGTGCTCGCCCGCGCTCCGCAGCTCGCTCTCGTCGACGAGCTCGCTCACACGAACGCCCCTGGCTCCCGGAACGAGAAGCGCTGGCACGACGTGGGAGAACTGCTGGATGCCGGCATCGATGTCATCACGACGGTCAACGTGCAGCACATCGAGTCTCTCGGCGGCGTCGCGCTGCAGATCACGGGCGTCGCGCAGCGCGAGACCGTGCCCGACGCCGTCTTGCGCTCGGCCGACCAGATCGAGGTCGTCGACCTCGCCCCCCAATCGCTGCGCGATCGCCTCGCGGCCGGCCACGTCTACCCCGCCGAGCGGATCGACGCCGCCCTGTCGAACTACTTCCGCCTCGGCAACCTCACGGCCCTGCGCGAGATCGCGCTGCTGTGGCTCGCCGACGAGGTCGACTCGGCGCTCAACACCTACCGCGCCGAGCAGGGCATCACCGGCACGTGGCAGGCGCGTGAACGCGTCGTCGTCGCGCTGACCGGCGGCCCCGAGGGCGAGACGCTGCTGCGGCGGGGGGCCCGGATCGCAGCCCGCTCCGCCGGCGGCGAGCTGCTCGCCGTGCACGTGACGACTCAGGACGGGCTGCGCAACGAGACGCCGGGGGCCCTCGCGGCGCAGCGCACCCTCGTCGAGCAGCTGGGCGGCAGTTATCACCAGGTGGTCGGCGCCGACGTCCCCCGCGCGCTCGTCGAGTTCGCGCGGTCGGTCAACGCATCGCAGCTCGTCGTGGGGGTCAGCCGCCGCGGGCGGCTCGCCGCCGCCCTCACCGGGCCGGGCATCGGCTCGACGGTCATCCGCGAGTCGGGCGACATCGATGTGCACATGGTGACCCATTCCGCCGCCGGTGGCCGCCCAGCGCTGCCGCGGCTGGCGGGCACGGCGCTGAGCGCGCGGCGCCGCATCGCGGGTTTCGCCGTCGCGCTCGTCGGCGGGCCGCTCCTCACGTGGCTCATCGCCTCGTTCCGCACCGACGAGACGATCACGACCGACGTCCTCGCCTACCAGCTTCTCGTGGTGGTGGTCGCGCTCGTCGGCGGCATCTGGCCCGCCGTGTTCGCGGCGGTGATGTCGGGGCTCACCCTCGACTACTTCTTCGTCCGGCCGTTCTACACCGTGACGGTCGCCGACCCGCGGCACGCGTGGGCGCTCGTCCTCTACGTCGTGATCGCGCTGCTCGTGAGCATCGTCGTCGACCGCGCCGCGCGAGCGGCGCGCCTCGCGCGGCGGCGCGCCGCGGAGTCGGAGCTGCTCGCGACCGTCGCCGGAAGCGTGCTGCGCGGGCAAGGCGCTCTCCCCGCGCTTGTGACGCGCACGCGCGAGGCGTTCTCGCTGGCCGGCGCGCGCCTCGTCGTCGATGGCGAGACGGTCGCGAGCGACGGCGAGCCCCTCCGCGCGCGGGGCGGGGCCGCGGGCGGCGGCTCCGCGGGCGGCCGCGACGGCGAAGTCGAGCCGGTCGCCATCCCGGTCGGCTCGAGCGCCGTCCTCGAGCTGCACGGCGCGCCGCTGGATGCCGCGGAGCGGCGGCTTCTGCAGGTCATCGTCACCCAGCTCGAGGGAGCGCTCGAGCAGCGGCGGCTCGAGCAGACCGCGCAGGCGGCCGATGTCCTCGCGCAGGCCGATCAGGTGCGCAGCGCCCTGCTGTCCGCCGTGAGCCACGACCTCCGCCGCCCCCTCGCGGCGGCCGTCGCGGCGATCGGGGGCCTCCGTGCGGCGGGGCCTGGACTCTCGGCATCCGACCGCGCGGAACTGCTCGCGACCGCCGACGAGAGCCTCGCGATGCTGACGTCGCTCGTCACGGACCTACTCGACGTGTCGCGCGTCGAGGCCGGTGTGCTCGCGGTGTCTCTCACGCCGGTGGACGCCGCAGCCGTCGTCGTGGCCTCCGTCGACGAGCTGGGCCTCGGCCCCGCCGACGTCGATCTCGCGCTCGACGACGAGCTGCCGCCGCTCCTGGCCGACCCCGTCCTGCTGCAGCGCGTGCTCGTGAACGTGCTGGCCAACGCGCTGCGGTACGAGCCGCGTTCGGACGCGCGGGGGGGCTCGAGCACCACGCGCGTGCGCCTGACGACGAGCAGGCTCCAGGATCGCGCGCAGATCCGCATCGTCGACCACGGTCCGGGGCTGCCCCCCGAGCGCCGCGGCGAGGCCTTCTCGCCGTTCCAGCGGCTCGGCGACACCGACAACACGACGGGCCTCGGACTCGGTCTCGCGCTCTCCCGCGGGTTCACGGAGGGCATGGGCGGCACGCTGACGCCGGAGGACACCCCGGGCGGTGGCCTCACGATGGTGATCGAGCTGCCGGTCGCTGCGCCCGCAACGGATGCCGGCACCGGCGCTGCGGGGTCGCCCCGTGGGAGAGGATCGGACGCATGAAGATCCTCGTCGCCGACGACGATCCGCAGCTCGTCCGGGCCCTGCGGATCACCCTCGCCGCGCACGGCTACGAGGTCGTCGCGGCCGCCGACGGGGCTGCCGCGGTGACGCTTGCGGCACAGGCGCACCCCGACATCGTGCTGCTCGACCTCGGTATGCCGCACCTCGACGGCATCCGCGTCATCGAGGCGCTGCGGGGGTGGACCGACGCGCCGATCATCGTCGTCTCGGGGCGCACCGGATCGGCCGATAAGGTCGACGCCCTGGATGCCGGGGCCGACGACTACGTGACGAAACCCTTCCAGGTCGACGAGCTGCTCGCGCGGCTGCGTGCCCTCGCACGGCGCTCCACGCCGTCCGCCGGGGCGAGCGCCGATCCGGTCGTCCGCTTCGGTGACGTGACGGTGGACCTCGCCGCGAAGATCGTGACGCGCGCGGGGGCGCCGGTGCACCTCACCCCGACCGAGTGGCGCATGCTCGAGTTCCTCGCGCGGCATCCCGGCGCCCTCGTCACGCGGCAGACGCTGCTGAAGGACATCTGGGGAACGGAGCAGGTCGCCGACACCGGCTACCTGCGGCTGTACGTCTCGCAGCTGCGCAAGAAGCTCGAGGCCGACCCGGCCGCGCCGCGTCATCTGCTGACCGAGTCGGGCATGGGCTATCGCCTCGTGATCGACTGAGCGCGCATCGCTCCGGCGAGAGGATCCTGTGAGCGGCGGGCGCGCTGCCGCATGGATGCCGTGAGGATCCGGCGGCCGGCATCGGGAGCGGAGAGACGATGACGGTCATGATCCTCTCCTCCGCCCACTCTCCCGCCCTTGCCCGGTCTCGACGGACCTGGGGGACGTCCGAGACGGACCCCGGCCGCTACGGCGGCGCGCACGTGCGGTTGAGGATCTTCCCACCCGACATCACCGTGCGCGAGCGTCGGCTGTGGCGGGCTCTGCACGTGTGGCCCGGGGTGGGGTTCGTACTCGCGGTGGTCGCCGCGGTGCTGTTGGCCCCTGTTCTCGGGACGCCCTCGGCCGTCTCCATCTCAATCCTGGGATGGGGCGCGCCGATCGTCGCGATGTGGCTGTCGGTGGGGTCTCTGTCCAGCCGCATCCACGAGCTGTGGTCCAACGACCGCCGCGACGGAACCCACGATCACCGCTGGGGCGATCTCGACCGCCTCGTCCACGACCTCGACGACGCAGACGCGGATCTCGCCGCCGGCAGGATCGACGCCGCGACGCACCGCGCGCGCTGGCGCGCAGCCTACGATGCCGCGCAGGTCTGCGAGGCATCGTAGGCGCGGCTCACGCGGCGGCGCGCACCGCCTCCTCGAGGCGCGCGTAGCTCGCCTCCATGCCGTCGGTCATGCCGGTGGCCAGGATCATGTCGCGCGTCGCGGCGTCGGGGTATTCGATGACGAGAGTGAGGAGCGTCGCACCGTCCTCCTCGTAGAGCTGAAGGTCGTTGAGCGTCGTCGGACCCTCCATCCCGATCATCCGCTCGGTCGTGACCGCTCGCCACGTGGGCACCGAGAGCACGGTCTCGCCTTCGAAGCCGAAGCGGGATGCCTCGTCGTCGCCCTGCTGCCACACGTAGCGGTACGCGTCGCCGACCTCGCACTCGATCAGCTGCCACCCGTCGGGGCCGAGGAGCCAGGTCTTGAGGAGGTCCGGCTCGTGGTGCGCGCGCCACACGAGTTCTCTCGGCCCGTCGATGAGGCGGGTGATGCGCACGTGCTGGTCGCTCAGGATCTCGGTACGGGTGCCCTTGCCCTCGGCATAGTCACGGAGGTCCTGGAGCACGGCGTCGAGCTGGTTCATCGCCATGCGCGAGCCTTCGACGGCGCCCATCGCGACGACCTGCTCGAGCGCTTCTGCCGAGGGGAAGTACGTCGTGTTCGACAGGCGAGACCCGGCATCCGTCGCCTCGAACGTGAA
>QFPD01000134.1 GCA_003248845.1 Microbacterium sp.
GGAACGGCGCACACGTCGGAGCGCTGGTGGTGGGCCGTGGCGGCCTCTCCGTTGGCGACGTCGATCGTGCGCAGCGCGTGCGGCACGGTGGCGATCGGCTTCATGCCGGCGCGAACGCGCAGAACGGTGCCCGTGGACATGCCGCCCTCCGTGCCCCCGGCGCGGTCGGACGAGCGCGTGATGCCCTCGTCTGTCGCGAACAGCTCGTCGTGCGCGGCCGAACCCCGACGACGCGTCGTCTCGAAGCCGTCTCCGACCTCGACGCCCTTGATCGCCTGGATCGACATGAGCGCCTGCGCGAGGCGTCCGTCCAAGCGCCGGTCCCACTGCACGTGCGAACCCAGTCCCGGCGGAAGACCGTACGCGAGGACCTCCACGATGCCGCCGAGGGTGTCCCCGTCGCGCTTCGCGGCATCCACCTCGGCGACCATCGCCGCTGAGGTCTCACCGTCGAAGCAGCGCAGCGGATCGGCATCCAGCGCATCGACGTCATCGGGCGTCGGAAGGGGGCGACCGCCCGGGACCTGCACAGGACCGATCGAGAGGGTGTGCGAGACGAGGCGGATACCGAGCTCACCGAGGAAGGACCGCGCGATCGCTCCGAGCGCGACACGCGCCGCCGTCTCGCGCGCACTCGCGCGCTCGAGGATCGGGCGGGCCTCGTCGAAGCCGTACTTCTGCATGCCGACGAGATCGGCGTGACCGGGCCGCGGCCGGGTCAGCGCGGCGCCGCGACCGCGAGAGCGGTCCGTGAGCTCGACGGGCTCGGCGCTCATGACCTCGACCCACTTGGGCCACTCGGTGTTCCCGACGCGCAGCGCGATCGGGCTGCCGATGGAGAATCCGTGACGCACACCGGCGGAGATCGTGAGTTCATCCTCCTCGAACTTCATCCGCGAGCCGCGGCCGTAGCCGAGCTTGCGGCGCGCGAGGTCGGCCTGGATGGCCGCTCGCGAGATCGGGACGCCGGACGGCAGACCCTCCATGAAGGCGACGAGTTCGGGGCCGTGCGATTCGCCGGCCGTGAGCACGCGGAGCATCCCCCTAGTCTCCCATGAGCGCGGAGCGCATGACGGCCACGACGGCCTCCTCGCCCGGGAGCGGCAGGTCGGCATCTCCCGCGGTGAAGATGCGGACCTGACGCACCGCTTGGTGCAGCAGCATGCCGAGGCCGTTCACCGCGCGGCCGCCAGCGGCCTCCCACGCGACCGCGAGCGGAGTCGGCCACGTGCCGTAGACGACGTCGTAGAGCACCCCTCCTCCAGCTGCGAGGCTGTTCCCCGCGCCATCGGGCAGCGTGGCGCCGCCCGGCAGCGTCGACAGCGTCACGGAGACCGCGTCGGCCGGGGCCGTTCCGAAATCGCGCCCTGTCACGGTCACGCCGATCCGCGCACCCAGAGCGGCGAGGGGCCCCACCGCCGCGGCCCGCCGCGCCACCACTTCGACCTCGCATGCGCCAAGGTCGGCGAGGGCGACGAGCGCCGAGGTCGCCGTCGCGCCCGCGCCTACGATCCGGGCCCGCTCGACCGTGCTCGCCCCGTGATCGCGCAGATCGGCGACGAGCCCCGCCACGTCGGTGTTGTAGCCGTGCGGGCCGTCGACCGACATGACCAGCGTGTTGACGGCGCCCGTCAGCGTCGCGAAACGATCCCGCGTCACCGCCGCCTCGTACGCCACGCCCTTCAGCGGGTAGGTGAGGGAGAGTCCACGAAACTCGGCGCCGAGCGACGCGAGTTCCGCCGGGAAGGATGCCTCATCGACGCGCCGTCGCCCATACGACCACGGCAGACCGAGCTCGCGGTACGCGGCGGCGTGCAGGCGCGGCGACAAGCTGTGCGCGATCGGGTCGCCCCAAACCTCCAGGCTGTTCCGGGTGACAGAGTGGGCGGACACGGCCTCAGCAGTCGTCGCTGTCATTGGCCGAGCACCACTCCTGCCACTGCGCGACAGCCTTCTCGTGCTCGGCATACGTCGTCGAGAAGACGGTCTCGCCGGTGTCGAGATTGACGGTCACGAAGTAGAGCCACGGTCCGTCGGCGGGATGCATCGCGGCATCGATCGCGACGTCTCCCGGATTCGCGATCGGACCGATGGGGAGGCCGGGATGCAGATACGTGTTCCAGGGGTTGTCGTTCTCGAGCGCCTCGGCGGACGAGCTCACGGTTCCCTTGTTGATCTCGTTGAATCCGTACTGCGCCGTCGAGTCCATCTGCAGGAGGCCGTGGGTCTCCTCGTTGTCCGGGTCGAGACGGTTCTCGATCACGCGCGACACCTTGTAGAAGTCCTGGGTGAACCGCGCCTCCCGCTGGATGATCGAGGCGATCGTGAGGATGCGCTCACGCTGGTCGACCGGCACGCCCGCGGCATCCAGCGACTGCACCGTACGGTCCACCATCGTCTGGATCATCTGCTGCGCCGTGGTTCCCGGGTCGAACGTGTACGTGGCGGGGAACAGCCACCCCTCGAGCGATGACGCGGCGACGCCGTACACGGACGGGTCCGCGACAGCAGCCTCGAGGTCGGCGAGCGGCATGCCCGTGCCGTCGGCGACGCGCGCGAGCGTGGTCTCGAGAGTGAGTCCCTCGGGGAGCTGCGCGGTGTTCTCGCGCCGGTTCGCCGGGTCCTTCAGAGCGGTCAGCGCGGCGGCAGAGGACATCTTCTGTTTGAGCGTGTACACACCGGGCTGGAACGTCGGGTTCTGCGCGGTCTTGATGAGGTAGTCGTAGAACGCACTGTCGGTCTTCGTGACCCCCGACTGGAAGAGGGTCGTGGAAATCGACGAGCCGGTGTCGCCCGAGACGATGGTCACGCTGACCTCGCCTTCGGCGATGCCGTCCTCGTAGTCCTTCGGCTCCTCCCAACCCATGAACGCGCGGATCTTGTCCTCATACGTCGTCCAGACGTAGAAGCCGCCCCCGACGATGCCGCCGAGGATCGCGAGGATCACCGCGAACACGACCCAGCCGGCGATGCGGCTCTTGCGCCGGTCGCGCTGGTGGCGTTCGATGCGGGCGCGGTCATCGGCGTCATGCGCGTCCGCGGCGAAGAGCGCTTCGACGCCCTGAGTCGCACGCGCGGCGGCGACGGGTACGGGATCGACCGCAGGCTCCGGCTCATCGCCGATGCTCCCGGACGCCGTCGCCGCGGGGCTGCGCCGTCCGGCCGGCGTCGACGCGACGGGCGCCGCCGGAGCACTCGCAGAAGCGCCATCCCCCTCGGTGCGCCCTGCCTCCGCCGCTTCGCGCGCGGCGCGTCGACTGCCCGGCGCGGCGGCCGACGGCGCCTGCGAGCGGGGGGCCGGCGCCGCAGACGGCGCCGACGCGGGCGTGGGAAGCTTCGTGAAGAGGTCCGCGAACGGATCGTCGTTCGGCGGGGTGTCGGGCATCAGGGGCTCTCCTGCGATCCGGGAAGCAGGGCACCGGCCGGGGTACCGGTGCTCTTCTCGACGTCGATGGCGTGCTGGAGCAGCACCACCGCGGCGACCTGGTCGATAATCCTACGAGAAGATTTCTGGGATCTCCCGGCATCGCGCATCGCGGCGTGTGCCGTCACGGTGCTCAGCCGCTCGTCCACGAGGCGAACGGGCGCTCCTGTTGTGGCGGCGAGCTCGGCGGCGAAGTCCCGCGCGTCCTCCGTTGATGCGGTCTCCCCGCCCGACAGACTCACCGGGAGCCCGACGAGAAGCTCGAACGCTTCGTACTCGGTCGCAAGATCTGCGATGCGCCGGATGGATGCCTCGTTGCGCGGCACGGTCTCCACGGGTACCGCCAGGAGCCCGTCGGGATCGCATCGCGCGACGCCGACGCGGGCTGTGCCCACATCGATTCCGAGCCGCACACCGCGGCGGAACCCGCTCACGCGGTCGCCGCCTCCAGCGCGCGCCGAACGGCGCCCAGCGCATCCGCCAGCGCCCCCGTGTCCGTTCCACCGCCCTGGGCGACGTCGTCACGCCCGCCGCCGCCACCGCCGAGCGCCGCGGCCGCGATCTTTGCGAGAGCGCCGGCCTTCGCGCCGGCACCGCGCGCGACGTCATCGGTCGCGACGATGACGACCGGGCGCCCTGCCACCTCGGCGCCGAGCGCGACGACCGCACCAGCGCCGACGCGTTCGCGCACCTGCAGAGCGAGCGCGCGCACGTCGTCGCCGGATGCTGCGGCGCCGAGCGTCTCGGCCACCACCCGGAACGGTCCCACCGCGCTCGCCGCGCTGGCGAGGGCCGGGATGCGCCCCTCGAGAGCCTTCGCCTCGAATTGCGCGATGCGCTTCTCGGCCGACTTGAGGCTCGCTGAGAGTTCGGCGATCTTGCTGGCGAGCTGGTCCTTGGGCGTCTTGAGCGACGACGTCAGCTGCGAGACGATCGCGCGCTCCGCGGCCAGCTCGCGGAAGGCATCGAGACCGACCAGGGCCTCGACTCGACGGTTCGAGGCGCCGACCGACGATTCGCCGACGAGGCTCACGAGCCCGACCTCCGCGCTGGAGCCGACGTGCGTGCCGCCGCAGAGCTCGCGCGACCAGGGGCCCCCGATGTCGACCATCCGCACGGTCTCGCCGTACTTCTCGCCGAACAGTGCCATCGCGCCCGCCACCTTCGCCTCGTCGAGCGACAGCACGCGCGTCGTCACCTCGAGGTTGTCGCGGACGGCGTTGTTGGCGATCTCCTCGATCTCCGTCTTGGTCGCATCCGAGAGCGCCTGCCCCCACGTGAAGTCGAAGCGCAGGTAACCGGCACGGTTGAGGGAACCGGCCTGCGTGGCGGTCTTGCCGAGCGTGTCGCGCAGCGCCGCGTGCACGAGGTGCGTCGCGGAATGCGCCTGCTGCGCGGCGCGGCGGTTCGCGGCATCCACGACCGTCGTCGCGGGCTGGTCGACGGCGACCTCACCGGTCGTCACCTCCACGGTGTGGCTCACGAGACCCGGGACGGGTCGCTGCACGTCGAGCACCTCGAGCTCGTAGCCCGGCCCGACGATGACGCCCTTATCGGCCACCTGACCGCCGCTCTCGGCGTACAGGGCGGTCTCGGCGAGGATGACCTCGACGATCTGTCCCGCGCCGGCGCTCGCGACGGGGTGACCCTCGGCGAGGATGCCGAGGACGGTCGACTCCGTCTCGAGGTCGGTGTAGCCCGTGAAGACGGTCTCGCCCTTGGCGCGCAGATCACGGTAGACGCTCGTGTCGGCGAGCTGACGCTTCCGCGAGCGGGCGTCCGCTTTCGCCCGGGCGCGCTGCTCGGACATGAGCGTGTCGAACGCGCCGCGGTCCACCGTGAGCCCGGCTTCTTCGGCGATCTCGAGCGTCAGATCGATCGGGAAGCCGTATGTGTCGTGCAGCAGGAACGCCTCCGCGCCGCCGATTCCGGTCGCCCCCGACGCCTTCGCCGCCGCGATCGAGGCATCGAGGTTTTCCGAGCCCGCTGCGAGCGTGCGCAGGAAGGTCGCCTCCTCCGCGAGCGCGTACTGCGAAATGCGCGCGTAGTCGGTCGCGACCTCGGGGTAGGCGTCCTTCATGGCATCCCGCGACGTAGCGAAGAGTTCGGCGAACGTCGGCCCGTCGACGCCGAGCAGGCGCATCGCACGGATGACGCGGCGCATGAGGCGGCGGAGGATGTAGCCGCGCCCCTCGTTCGAGGGGGTCACCCCGTCGCTCATCAGCATGAGCGAGGATCGCACGTGATCGGCGACGACGCGGAAACGCACGTCGTCCTCGTGATTCGCGCCGTACGTCTTGCCGGAGAGCTCCACCGCCTTGTCGAGCACCGGACGCACCTGGTCGGTCTCGTACATGTTGTCGACGCCCTGCTTGAGGAAGGCGATGCGCTCGAGGCCCATGCCGGTGTCGACGTTCTTCGCCGGCAGCTCACCGACGATCGTGAAGTCGTACTTGCTTTTCACATCGGTGATCTCGTACTGCATGAACACGAGGTTCCAGATCTCGACGTAACGGTCGTCGTCGGTCGCAGGTCCCCCGTCGATCCCATACGCCGCCCCACGATCGAAGAAGATCTCCGAGCACGGGCCCGCGGGGCCCGGCAGCCCCGTCGACCAGTAGTTCGTGTCCTTGCCGAGGCGCTGGATCCGCTCCTCCGGGAGCCCCGCGATCTCGCGCCAGAGGTCGTGCGCCTCGTCATCCTCTTCGTAGACGGTGACCCAGAGATCCTTCGGGTCGAAGCCGAGACCGCCGTCTGCCTCGGGGGACGTCAGCAGCTCCCACGCGTAGCGGATCGCTCCCTCTTTGAAGTAGTCGCCGAACGACCAGTTGCCGAGCATCTGGAAGAACGTGCC
>QFPD01000135.1 GCA_003248845.1 Microbacterium sp.
AGCGAGTGCAGGCGGATGCCGAACTCGGCGCAGTTCTTACGGAGCGTCTCGATCTGGGTGCGGCTGGTGAGATCGGCGATGGGCCGGTCGATCGCCAGGGTCGGCGTGTTGTGGTCCTCGGTCGCGATCGTCAGGTCGGGCCGGCGCACCGGGCGCCCGGCCAGCCGGAGACCGTCGAAGGCCTGCGGGCTGGTGACCTCGTGCACGAGGTGCAGGTCGATGTAGATGAGGTCGGGTTCGCCGTTCTCGCCCTTGACGACGAGGTGGTCGTCCCAGACCTTCTCGGCCAGGGTGCGGGGACGATCGGGGATGTCGGTGGTCATGTCTGTCTCGTTCTCCTGTCAGCGGATGAGGCCCAGCACGAACTCCGCGACGAGAGAGGGCTCAGAACGAGATCTCGTCGCGGCCGCTAAGGAGGAGGCGAGCGATCCGCACGGGGTCAGACTACCACCGCGTGCGGGTCGCCTCCCCCGCGGCCGATCAGGGACCCTCGACGGTCGGCGGTGTGCCCTTCTGCTCGGCGACCGCCTCGGCGGCGTCGACGGGCGTGGACGGCGTGCCTTCGGCGGGCGCGGCGCGTCGCTCACGGGCGGAGGCCATGAGGCTCGCGACGGTCGCCACGACCATCGACAGGACGATGACGCCCAGCGACATCCACGTCGAGATCTCCGGCGCCCAGTCGATGTGCTCGCCGCCGTTGATGAACGGAAGCTCGTTGACGTGCATCGCGTGGAAGAAGAGCTTCACGCCGATGAAGGCGAGGATGAACGCGATGCCATAGTGCAGGTACTTCAGGCGGTCGAGCAGGTCGCCGAGGAGGAAGTACAGCTGCCGGAGTCCCATCAGAGCGAACAGATTGGCCGTGAACACGATGAAGGGGTTCTGGGTGATGCCGAAAATCGCCGGAATGGAATCGATCGCGAACAGCAGATCGGTCATCCCGATCGCCGCGAACACGATGATCATCGGCGTGAAGATCTTCTTGCCGTTCACGACCGTCCGCACCTTGGCGCCGTCATAGTGGTCGCTGATGTCGACCATCCAACGGAGGGTCCGCACGACGAACGACTCCTGCTTGACGTCGTCATCGTGATCGCCGCCGGGGAACGCCTGTCGCCACGCCGTCCAGATGAGGAAGGCGCCGAAGATGTAGAACACCCAGCTGAACTGCTCGATGATCGCGGCGCCGGCGAGGATGAACAGGCCGCGCAGGACGAGCGCGATGATGATGCCCACCATCAGCACTTCCTGCTGGTAGCGGCGCGGCACCGCGAACTGCCCCATGATGAGGACGAAGACGAAGAGGTTGTCGATCGAGAGGCTGTACTCCGTCAGCCATCCGTCGATGAACTGCCCCGCGAACTCGTGGCCGGCGAACAGCCACAGCATTCCCGCGAACAGGAGCGCGAGCGTGACGTAGAAAACGACCCACAGCGTCGATTCGCGGGTGGACGGGATGTGCGGACGCTTGAGAATCAGCAGCAGATCGGCGACGAGGATGAGGACGAGGACGACGAGAGAGCCGACTTCGAACCAGACGGGAAGCTCCATCAGGACCTTTCGGAGGGGACGATTGACGTCGAAAGTCTCTCCCCCGCACCGGGCCCCGTGAGCGGCCTGGTGCGGCGCGCGCCCGGGGCTCCGACGACGGAACCCGTGTTGACGGGACACGCGATGCGGGATACTCCCTCTCGCTCGCACAAGGATACAGGCCCGGCGTCGTGAAAGAGGTCGACGGATCGATGCCGATCTGAGACGTGTGCGCACCCGCCGACACTGACAGGGTGGGAACAGACGAGGAGACCATGACCAAGCGAGAGTCCGCGAGCGACACGGAACTGGTCGCTGCCGCAGCCGGCGGCAGCGATGACGCCTTCCGTGCCCTCTATCGCGCCTATGCGCGGCCGGTGTACTGGCTCGCGCATTCCCTCGTGGGGACGACGGTGGATGCCGAGGACGTGCTGCAGGAGACGTTCCTGGCCGCATGGCGGAAGCTGCCCGGGCTGGATCTGGCCGGCGAATCGCTCCTGCCGTGGCTCGTGACGATCTGCCGCTTCCAGGCGGCGAATCGGATCCGCCGGCTGCAGCGCGACCGCCTCCACACCTCGGACGCACTCGAGGAGACCCTCCCCGCGACGGTCGATGTGGAGAAGCAGGTCGTGGATGCCGCGCTGGCAGAACGGATCATCGCCGAGGTGGGGACGCTCTCGCCCCTCGACCAGCAGATCTTCCGCCTGTGCGCCGAGGAGGGCTACGCCTACGGCGCCGCCGCCGAAGCGCTCGGAGTCTCGCACGGTGTCGTTCGCAATCGTCTGTCCCGCATCCGCACACGACTGCGCGGCACGATCGCCGCGGAGGGGACATGAAAAGGGACATGAACGCCGCAGACCTCACCCTGCCCGAGCTCACCGACGCGCGTCGCGATGAGATCGAGGCGACGCTGTTCACCCGCATCAGCGAGGAGCGCAGCCTCAGCGCGATCACCGCCGCGCAGGAGGCGGAGCGCGCCCGATCGCGGGCTGTCCGTCGGGGTCGCGTGTGGATGGGCGCCGCGGCGGCCGCCGCCGTCGTCGCAGTCGCCGCCGTCATCGCGCCGAGCCTCGGCATCGGAGCGGGATCCGGTTCCGCCATCACCGCAGAGCAAGCCACCATGATGGAGGGCGCCGGAGCGACCTCCTTCGACAGCAAAGCGATGTCGGGAGGGTCGGCGGATGCCGCGACCGGATCCACCTCGCGCGAGGTGGTGGCCAGCGCGTCGGCGAGCATCACCGCTGACAACACGCGCGCCGCGATCGACGAGATCACGGCGTCAGTCACCGCGGCGGGCGGATACGTCGAATCCGTGAGTCTCGGCGGGAGCCCGGTCGTCTATGACACCACCGGCGGCGTGTCGCCCATCCTGCCGACGGACCCGATTCCGCAGAGCGCCTGGATCACCGTCCGGGTGCCGGCCGATGCGCTCACCGACACGATCGCCGGTCTCGCTGCAGCGGGCGAGGTGACGGCGACGCAGATCGACCGTCGCGACGTCACGACGGAAGCAGTGGACCTCCGGGCGCGGGTGTCCTCGCTCGAAGCATCCGTCGCACGGCTGACGGAGCTCATGGGGCAGGCCACGTCGACGGCCGACCTCATCGCGGCCGAATCCGCACTCTCCGAGCGGCAGGGTGAGCTCGAATCGCTTCGGCAGCAGCTGACGTGGCTCGACAGCCAGGTCGCGATGTCGTCGCTGACCGTCACCATCACGGAACCGACACCGGCCACGACCGCGAACCCGGCGGGCTTCGGTGACGGCGTGAGCGCGGGGTGGAACGGGCTCGTCGCGACCCTGAACGGCCTCGTCGTCGCGGTCGGATTCCTGCTGCCCTGGCTCGGCGTCCTCGCCGTCCTCGCGCTGATCGTCTGGGGCGTGCGCCGGGTCGTCCGGCGGCGCAGGACGACGGAAGACGAGTAGCTCCGGACCGCGTGCAACGGCAGAAAGCCCCCGCCGAAGCGGGGGCTTTCTGCGTGGTGACCCCAGCGGGATTCGAACCCGCGTTACCGCCGTGAGAGGGCGGCGTACTAGGCCGCTATACGATGGGGCCTCACCGGTGTTTCCTTCTCCTTCGCGGATCAGGCAACCGTTCGATTATGCCATGCCTGCGACGCACGCTCCAAATCGAGCGCGCCCTCACCCGGCTTGCCTCCACCGTGTCACGGGCGTTGACTGTGCGCATGCGCATCACGAAACACGAGCACGCCTGCCTCCGCCTGGAAGCGGAGGGGAAGCAGCTGATCATCGACCCCGGGTCGCTCACGTTGCCCCTGAGCGACCTGCACGGACTCGCCGCGATCGTCATCACTCACGAGCATCCCGACCACTGGACGCCCGAGCACCTGGAACGCCTCCGTCGAGACGCTCCCGGTGTGCCGGTCTACGGGACCGCCGGCGTCGCGGCGTCCGCACCGGACGTGATCGTGGTCTCCCCCGGCGACACCGTAACGGCCGGACCGTTCACGATGACGTTCCACGGCGGGCGGCACAGCGTCATCCATTCGTCGATCCCCGTGATCGACAATGTCGGCGTCCTCGTCAACGACGCGTTCTACTATCCCGGCGACTCGTACGCCGTTCCCGCGAACACCGAGGTGGATCTGCTGGCCGCCCCGATCGGCGCACCGTGGCTCAAGATCGGCGATGCGATCGACTTCGTGCTGGCGGTGAAGCCCCGCCGCGCCTTCGGAACGCACGACATGACGCTGTCCCGCGTGGGCCTGGAAATGCACCGCGCGCGGCTCGCCTGGGCGACCGAGCAAAACGGCGGCGAGTTCGTGACGCTCGATCCCGGCGACTCGTACGAGATGTGAGACGACGGATGCCGCGGCCCCGCACTCGGCGAGCGGGCGGCCGCGGCATCCGTCGGTGTCGCTTCGGGATCAGCTCTCGGCGTCGTGGTCGGTCTCGAGGAAGGTCACGAGGCTGTCGAGCGCCGCGTCGGCCCCGTCCCCCTCCGCCTTCAGCGTGACGACCGTGCCCTGCGTGGCGCCCAGGCCCATGAGGGTCAGGATGCTTCCGGCGTTGAGGTCAGGTCCGCCCTCGGTCGCGATGGTCACGGGGATTCCGGTCTGCTGCACCGCCTGCACGAAGAGCTTCGCGGGGCGGGCGTGCAGGCCCGAGCTGCTGGCGACGGTGGCCTGGCGTTCTGCCATGGGGTCCTCCTGAGTGGTGGGTGGATCGTCTCTTCGAGACTAGGCGGTCACGGTCGCCTGCGGAACACTCTGCACGCCGGGGGAAACCGTCTCGACCGGGCGACGGCGAGCGAAGCGCTTGAGCGCCACGACCGCGAACGCGGCGACGACGGTGCCCGCGGCGATCGAGAGCAGCCACAGCCAGAAGTTGTCGATCGCGAAGAAGACGAACACGCCGCCGTGCGGCGCCTTGCTCGTCACGCCGAGCGCCATCGAAAGTGCGCCGGTGACGGCACCGCCGAGCATCATCGCGGGGATGACGCAGAAGACATCCGCCGCGGCGAACGGGATCGCGCCTTCGGAGATGAACGCCGCGCCGAGCAGCCACGCGGCCTTGCCGTTCTCGCGCTCGGGCTCGGTGAACAGCTTGCGGTCGATCACCGTCGACGCGAGCGCCATGGCGAGCGGCGGAACCATGCCCGCCGCCATGACGGCGGCCATGATCTCGAGGTAGCGCGTGTCGCCGGCGATGCCCGCTGCGAGGTTCGCGGTCGCGAAACCGTACGCCACCTTGTTGACGGGGCCGCCGAGGTCGAAGCACATCATGAGGCCGAGGATGATGCCGAGAATGATCACACCCGCGCCGGTGAGACCGGACAGCCAGTCGTTCAGCACCTTCGTCAGCCAGGCGATCGGCCCGCCCAGGACGAGAAGCATGAGGCCCGAGGCGAACATGGATGCCAGAAGCGGAATGATCACGACCGGCATGAGACCGCGCAGCCAGCGCGGGACGTCGAGGCTGTTCAGCCACCACGCCGCGAGACCGGCGAGCAGACCGCCGACGATACCGCCCAGGAAGCCCGCACCCATGAAGGCGGCGACGGCACCCGCGACGAAGCCGGGGGCGATGCCCGGTCGATCGGCGAGGCCGTACGCGATGTACCCCGCGAGGGCTGGGACGAGGAAGCCGAACGACAGCGCACCGATCTTGAAGAGGACGGCACCCAGGTAGACGATGAGCGAGGTGTCGCCGAGGTTCCAGAGGGTGGACGCTCCCAGGATCTTGTCGGCGTCGAACGCGATCTCGTAGCCACCGAGGAGGAACCCGAGCGCGATGAGCAGACCACCACCGGCGACGAACGGGATCATGTAGCTCACGCCCGTGAGGAGTGCCCGCTTGACGGATCCACCGATCGACGTCGAGCCTCCGGCCGCACGTGCGGCCGCGGCGGTGTCGACGCTCCCCGATACGCGCGGCGCGATGGGATTGCCCACGGCGGAGACGGCTTCGTCGATGAGGAGCTTCGGCTGCTCGATGCCCTTCTTGACCGGGACGCGCACGACCGGCTTGCCCGCGAAACGCTGCTCGTCGCGCACGTCGACGTCGACGGCGAAGATCACGGCATCCGCGTCGTCGATCACCTGCTGCGGGAGAGCCTTGTATCCCGACGAGCCCTGGGGCTCGACGACGAGGTCCACGCCGAGTTCCTTGCCCGCGGCCGTCAGTGCGTCGGCGGCCATGAACGTGTGCGCGATTCCCGTCGCGCAGGCCGTCACGGCGACGATCTTGGCCGGGTGGCCGTCCACCACGAGCGTCGTGCTGGACCGCGCGCGAGGCGGGACAGGACCGCCAGGTGCTCCTCGGCGGCCGTGTCGGGCGCGGCGATGAGGAACACGAGGTCGGCGGGGCCGTCCTCCGCGCCGAAGTCCACGCCCGGATTCAGGCGCGCGAAGGCGAGCGTCGCTTCGCGGACGGCGGGGCTCTTCGCGTGCGGGATGGCGATGCCGCCCGGAAGCCCCGTCTCGTCGGTCTGCTCGCGCTTCCACGCGTCAGCGGCGAGTCCCGCCGCGTCGCTCGCGCGCCCGGAGGCGGCCACGCGCGCCGCGAGCGCGTCGATGACCGCCCGCTTGTCGGTGCCCAGCGGCTCGTCGAGGCTGACGAGCGCCGGAGTGATGATCTCGGACACGATGACCTCCAGTGGTCTCTCGATGGGGTGTGTCAGGGGATGGTCCTCACCGGCACGTCGCCGGGGAGGAGGTCTGCAGGGGTCGGCGCCTGGGTGCCCGGGAGGGCCGCGGCGGCGGATCCGTAACGGATGCCGCTGCGCAGGCACTCCTGCGCGTCGGCACCGTGGGATTCGGCGAGAAGAAAGCCCGCGAGGGAACTGTCGCCCGCGCCGACGGTGCTGCGGACGCGTGTCGGCGGGGGCGTGCCATGCCAGGCGCCCTGCGCAGTGACCAGCACCGCCCCCGCGCCCCCGAGCGTCACGAACGCGGATGCGACGCGGGTGGGAACGAGGCGCGCCGCGATCGCGGCGACCTGTTCGGGAAGCGGCGCGTCGGGATCGAGCTCGACACCGGCGAGCTCGGCGAGCTCCTCCTCGTTGGGCTTGATGAGGTCCGGCGCACCGGACGCCACGACGGCGCGTAGCGCCGGCCCCGACGCGTCGACGGCGATGCGCGGGGCGTCGGCAAGCGACGCGCGCACCGCACGGATGACGTGGACGTAGAAGTCCTCCGCGAAACCGGGCGGCAGCGACCCAGCGAGCACGAGCCAGCGCGCGCCCATGGATGCCTCGACAACCGCCTCGATGAGAGCCTCGGCATCCTGCGGAGCGCGTCCCACACCCGGCAGGTTCACTTTGGTGGTGAGCCCGTCGGGGTCGGCGATCGTGAGATTCGCTCGCGCCGCTCCCCGCACGGCGACCGGCACCGTGTCGACGCCCGCCGTTCGGAGTGCTTCTCCGAAGGAGTCGGTGGGGTCGAGGGGCAGGATGGCACGGCTGTCGAGCCCGGACCCCTGGAGTACGCGGGTGACGTTGATCCCCTTGCCCCCGGCATCCTCGCGGACGGTGAGAGCCGTCTGTACGGCGCCCGGGCGAAGCGGTTCATCGAGGATGATCGTCCGATCGAGGGACGGGTTCGCGGTGAGCGTGACGATCACGGCGTCCAGACCTCCGCGTCCGCATCGGCCAGTGCGGCGGAGAGCTCACCGCTCGGAGCGGCGTCGGCGACGAGGATGTCGACATCATCGAGCCCGCCGAAGGAGATGAGGAGCTCGGCGTCGAACTTCTCGGCATCGCACGCGACGATGGTGCGCCGCGCCGCAGCGATGACGGCGCGCTTCACGGCGGCCTCGTCGGGGTCGGGGGTACTGAGACCGAACGACGCGGACACGCCGTTCGTCCCGATGAACGCGAGGTCCGGTCGCAGGCGCGAGATCGCATCGACGGTCTGCGCGCCCACAGCGGCGGCTGTCAGTCCACGCACGCGGCCGCCGATCGCCGTGAGGTTGAGTCCGGAAGCTCCGGCGAGCAAGTGCGCGATGGTCATCGAGTGCGTGACGACTTCGATCGGAGGGAGACCCGCGGGACGCTGCGCCAGGAGCGTCGCAATTTCCGCAGTCGTCGTGCCGGCGTCGAGGTACACGGATCCCTCGAAGTCTGCGGAGAGGGCGTCGACGGCGCGGCGCGCGATGGCGAGCTTGGCGTCGCTGCGACGACTCGCACGCTCGGTGAGCGAACGCTCCGCCGTGCTCACTCGACTGTGGGCGACTGCTCCCCCGTGGACGCGGCGGACGAGACCTCGGGTCTCGAGCTGGTCGAGGTCGCGACGG
>QFPD01000388.1 GCA_003248845.1 Microbacterium sp.
GACCTCGTGACCGGCGCGCGTGAGCGCACGCGCGACCTGAGAACCGATGTGTCCTGCTCCGATGATTCCGAACGTCGTCATGCGGGGTGGAACGGAGCGTAGACCCGACCTATTCCTGCAGATCCAGCGCCCGGCTTACATCCGCCGCGCGCGCCCGCTAGCGTCGAGGCAAGGAAGGGAGTCGCCATGCCTGGACTCATCGTCGCGATGACCGCGGGAGGATTCACGGTCCTCGCCGCGGCCGTCATCGCCGCCATCGCGGTTCCGCGCCTGCGTCGCAGCCGCGTCGACCCGCGCCTCGACCCGGAGCTCCGCCGCGCGGGCGAAGAGATCCAGGCGCAGATCGACGCGGGACGCTCCGGCCTGCTCCGCTGATCGCTCCGCCCGGCATTTGCCGCACACTCACCCGCTCAGAGCCGTGCTCAGCGCCCTCCGTTCCGCATCCGTAAGCGGCGGCAAGGGGTAACGGCTGACGTCTTCGCGGAACTCGTACCCGTCGCCCTCCAGGCGCGGGATGACGTGCAGGTGCGCGTGCAGCACACCCTGATCGGCCGCGTCGCCGTTCGACATCACGAGGTTGGTCCCATCGACCGACGGGAACGTCGAGCGGATGGCACGATCGGCGCGCTGGGCGGCGAGCGCCATCTCGATGACCTCGGCCGCCGTCAGGGCGACGAGGTCCGGAGCGTGCCGGACCGGCAGCACGAGCAGGTGGCCGCGGTTGATGGGCTGCGCATCGGCGACGACGAGCACACGTTCCCCCGCCGCGATCACATCGAACGTCCCGGCCCCGATGTTTCTGCAGAACGCGCAGTCGTCGGCCATGCGCCGAGTCTCCGAGCCGACCGGCCCTACTGGGCGGCGAGGCCCAGGTCGTCGAGGTCGATGATCGAGCGCCACTCGAATCCGGCGACCTCGACGGCGGCCTGCGCGCCCGTCTTGCGGTCGACGACGGTGACGACGGCGACGACGTCGGCCCCGGCATCCTTCACGACCTGCGCCGCCTTCAGCGGCGACCCGCCCGTCGTCGACGTGTCCTCGACGATCACGACGCGCTTGCCGGCGACCTCGGCACCCTCGATCTGGCGACCGCGGCCGTGATCCTTCGGCTCCTTGCGCACGACGAAGGCGTCGACCGGCGTGCCCGCCGCAACCGACGCATGCAGCACGGCGTTCGCGATCGGGTCGGCACCGAGCGTCAGGCCGCCCACGGCGTCGACGTCGAGGTCGCGCACGATGTCGAGCACGAGACGGCCGATCGCCGGCGCCGCACGGTGGTCGAGCGTCAGCTTGCGCATGTCGACGTAGTAGGTCGCCTTCTTGCCGCTCGACAGCGTGAAGTCGCCGTGGAACACCGCCTCGTCGCCGATCAGGGCGATGAGGCTCTGGCGGTCGGACTCGAGAGCGGGCGTGGAGGCGACGGTCATGCCTGAAGTCTACGGAATGGCAAAGAACCGCGAAGTTTTCACCGGGCAGAGCCGGATGGGCGCGGGATGCCCCGCCCTATAGTCGTGACCACAGCACTGCAGGGGAGCATCATGTCACGCATCGGTATCGTCGCCGAACAGCCCGGGGAGAATCGCGTCGCGGCGTCCCCGACGACCGTCCAGAAGATCATCGCCCTCGGCTACGACGTCGCCG
>QFPD01000389.1 GCA_003248845.1 Microbacterium sp.
GCCTACCCCTCGTCGCTCGCCGCCGGAGAGCCGCTGACGGTGGCGACCACCCCGACGATCGCGGACGGCATCGCGGTCGCCCGCCCGGGCGACGTCCCGTTCGACGTCATCCGCGAGCTCGTCGACGAGGTCGTCACCGTGAGCGACGACGACATCGCGCGCGCGCTGCTGATCCTCCTCGAGCGGGCGAAGCAGGTGGTCGAACCCGCGGGTGCCGTCGGCGTCGCGGCGATCCTGGCCGGAAAGATCCGCGCGAGCGGACCGACGGCAGTCGTCCTGTCCGGGGGGAACATCGACCCTCTCCTGCTGCAGCGCGTCGTCGCGCACGGGCTCGCGGCATCGGGCCGCTACATGTCGCTTCAGATCCCTCTGCCCGACCGTCCCGGTCAGCTCGCGCGTGTGTCGGAGCTTCTCGCGATCGCCGGAGCCAACGTCATCGAGGTGCTCCACACGCGCCACGGTCAGGGGCTCCAGATCAGTGAAGTCGTGCTGCAGCTCAGCGTGGAGACCCGAGGCGCCGAGCACCGCGCTCACGTGATCGACGTGCTCGAATCCGCGGGCTTCACTCCGCGCGTCGTCGAGGACTGACGCGGTCCGCGCTCCTCGGCGCGGTGAGCGTCCCCACGGGTGTCGCTGCGCCGTGTATCACTGCCCGGTGTATCACTGCCCGGTGTATCACTGCCCGGTGTATCACTGCCCGGTGTACTACTGCCCCGTGTAGGTGGCGACCTTCACGATCTCGACGGGGATTTCGCGGCCCGTGGGTGCGGTGTACGACGTCTTCGCGCCCTCGGCGAGGCCGAGAATCGCCGCGCCCAGCGGGGAGGCCTCGCTGTAGACGTCGAGTTCGGAGCCCGCCGCGATCTCGCGGCTGCCGAGGAGGAAGACCTCTTCACCGCCCGCCACGATCGCTGTCACCACCGTGCCACCCCGGACGATGCCGTCGGCCTCGGGGGCTTCGCCGACCACGGCGTCTTTCAGGAGTGCCTGCAGCGTGCGGATGCGGGCCTCCTGCTTCCCCTGCTCGTCCTTCGCGGCGTGGTAGCCGCCGTTCTCCTTGAGGTCGCCTTCTTCGCGGGCGGCTTCGATGCGGGCCGCGATCTCGGTGCGACCGGTCGTCGACAGGTGCTCGAGCTCGGCGGCGAGCCGGTCGTAGGCGTCCTGCGTGAGGAAGGTGTCCGTGTTCTCGGCCACGTGTCTTCTCCTAGGTCTGTGCGGTCTGCTGGGGGGTAAACCGAACGCCCCGGCCGGCAGCCGGGGCGCGTGTGTCGGATCAGACTACGGGATCCAGCAGGAGCTCACCAAACCCGTCGTCGCTTCGGCGACGGTCGGGATCGTCTCCGAGAAGCTGCGGCTGTGCGCCGCGTCGGCAGGGTACTCGACGACGCGCCACCCGACCACGCCGTGCTCGGTGTCCTGCGCCTCGAGCGCGCACGTGACCGGCTCACCCTGACGCAGCGTCACCTGGAACTGGACCGTGATGGAGTGCGCGTCGACGATCTGGAACCCCGTGGTGTCGATGTCCACGGCATCCATCGACTGCGTCACCGTCGACCAGCCGAAGTACCCGACGATCACGGCCGCGATGACACCGAATGCGATCCATGTGCCGCGGCGGCTGCGGCGGGATC
>QFPD01000136.1 GCA_003248845.1 Microbacterium sp.
CGCGCGCGTGCGGGTCCTCGACGCCCGTCACGAGGATCTGAGCCTCGGGGAACTCCCGCACGAGGTCCGCGATGAACGGGATGGATCCGCCGACGCCGATGTCCACCGGAGCGGCGCCGTAGCCCGCCTCGAGGGCAGTGCGCGCGGCTGCGACGGCGGAGCCCGACGTGTCGACGAGGAAGCCGTTCCCGCACTCGATGTCGCTGAACGAGACCTCGGCCCCGAACGGCGCGTGCGCGCGTAGGTGGTGCTCGATTGCGGCGTAGGCAGCTCGCGCGTCCTGACCGGGAGCGACGCGCATGCTGATCACGACCGAGACCTCCGGCGTCAGCGTGTTGGAGGCGTTCTTCACACTCGGCGCATCGATCCCGGTCACCGTGATGGACGGCTTGTTCCAGATGCGGCTGAGGATCGAGTCGTGACCGATCGGGCTGACGGAGGCGGGGAGTCCCGCCTCGTCGCGGAGCGTCTCCTCGGTGTAATCGGGGGTCTCGGCATCCCGCGCCGTGACGCCATCAACGGCGACGACCCCGTCCTCATCCCACAGCGTCGCGAGGAGCTTGATCGTCGCGAGCATCGCGTCGGGGACGGCTCCACCGAACATGCCCGAGTGCGACGCGTGATCGAGAGTTTTGACCTTCAGTGTGAACCGGGCGTTGCCGCGGAGCGACACGGTGAGCGCCGGGGTCGTCGCATCCCAGTTGCCGGAGTCTGCGACGACGATGACGTCGGCCCGCAGTGCCTCGGCGTTCTCGCTCAGGAAGGCCGCGAATGATGCCGAGCCGGCCTCCTCCTCGCCCTCGATGAACAGGTTGACGCCGAGATCGAAGTCGGTGCCGAGCGCGTCGACCAGGGCACGCAGCGCACCGACGTGCGCCATGACGCCTGCCTTGTCGTCCGCGGCTCCGCGCCCGTACAGACGGCCGCCGCGCACCGTGGGCTCGAACGGCGCCGACTCCCACAGGGCCTCGTCGCCGACGGGCTGCACGTCGTGGTGCGCATAGAGCAGGATCGTCGGACGCCCCGCACGCGCGGGGCGTGTCGCGATGACGGCGGGCATGCCCTCGATGCCGGTCTCAGGGATCACAGCGGTGCGGATCGCGACGCTCTCGAAGATGTCGAGATCGTCGAGGAGCCCCTTGACGGCGGCGGCGCTGCGCTCGACCTCGGCGCGATCGAATCCGGGGAACGCGATCGACGGGATGCGCACCAGTGCGCCGAGATCGGCGAGGGCGGCGGGCACCGCGGCGAGGGCGGCGTCGCGCACGGAGTCGGTACGGTCGGGGTCCGGGGTCGTCCTGGAGGTCATGCGGGTAATCTTAAGGGGGCGTCTCTCACGCCCCTTCTGCCCCGACACCCGAGGACTCTCCCGTGGCCAAGACCCCGCCCGCACCCGACACCGCACCCGACGCCGACGCCGGGCCCGGGAAGAATCGGCCGACGCCGACGCGTGCCGAGCAGGAAGCCGCACGCAAGCGCCCCCTCGTCCCCGACACGAAGGAGGCGCGCGCCCGGGCGAAGGCCGACCTTGCGTCGCAGCGCGAGAAAGCGCGCATCGGCATGGCCAACGGCGAGGAGAAGTACCTCCCGGTGCGCGACCGCGGTCCGCAGCGCAAGTTCGTGCGCGACTTCGTCGACGCGGGATGGCACGCGGGCGAGCTGCTGATGCCGCTCATGCTCGTCGTGATTCTGGTGTCGCTCGTGCAGAACACGGCGATCGTCTATTACTCGTTCGTCGCCCTCTGGGTGTTCATCCTGTTCGTCGTCGGCGACATGATCATCACCGGTGCGCGCGTGAAGAAGCTCGCGACCGCGAAGTTCGGCGATCGGACGGAGAAGGGCCTGCGCTGGTACGCCGCGATGCGCACCGTCCAGATGCGCTTCATGCGCCTGCCGAAACCCCAGGTCAAACGCGGCCAGTACCCCGCCTGACGGCGAACGTCAGCGCGTGCGCGCCAGGGCGCGGTTGATCTGCCGCGCCCAGAACGGTCCGCGGTAGATGAACGCGGTGTAGCCCTGGACGAGGTCGGCTCCCGCAGCGAGGCGTTCGCGCACGTCGTCGGCGGTCTCCACTCCCCCCGCCGAAACGACGCAGAACTCCGCGGGAACGACCGACCGGACAGTGCGCAGCACGGCGACGGCGCGCTCCCGCAGAGGCGCTCCGGAGAGCCCTCCGGCCCCCATCGCCTCGACGACGTCGGCGGGCGTCGACAGCGGCGCCCGCGCGATCGTCGTGTTGGTCGCGACGATGCCGGCGAGCCCGACATCGACGGCGAGTCGCGCGATCGCCTCGATCTCATCGTCGGCCAGATCGGGCGCGATCTTCACGAGGAGCGGAGTGGATGCCGCGGCATCCCGCACGGCTTCTAGGAGAGGTCGCAGGGTCTCCACCGCCTGCAGTCCGCGCAAGCCGGGCGTATTGGGCGAGGAGACGTTCACGACGAGGTAGTCGGCTACCGGTGCGACCAGGCGCGTGCTCGCGACGTAGTCGGCGGTCGCCTCGTCGACGTCGACGATGCGGCTCTTGCCGATGTTGGCCCCGAGGACGGGGCGACCGTGACGACGGCGCGACCGTGCCAGTCGTTTGGCGGCGCGCTCGGCGCCGGCATTGTTGAAGCCCATGCGGTTGATCAGTGCACGGTCCTCGACGAGGCGATAGAGGCGCGGCTTGGGGTTGCCGTCCTGCGCGATCGCCGTGACGGTGCCGATCTCGACATGACCGAATCCGAGCGCGTGAAGTCCCTCGGTCATCACGGCGTTCTTGTCGAAGCCCGCCGCGACTCCGAACGGCGAATCGAACTCGAGCCCCAGCGCGTGCGTGCGCAGCGAGGCATCGGGGCGCGTGATCGCGCGGACGACGGGCGCGAGCGGCCAGACGCCGAACGCCCGGATGACGGGCACGACGAGGTGGTGGGCCCGCTCGGGGTCCATGCGCGCGAAGAACGTGCGGAACAGGAAGGGATACATCGCCACCAGCCTAGAGTGCACAGGATGTTCGCCCCGCACGCATCGGCCGGCCGGGACTATTCGGCTGCGGCGTGGTGATCCGCGCGAAGCTGCGCGATGGATGCCTCGAAGTCCTCGAGCGAATCGAACGCCTGGTACACGCTCGCGAAGCGCAGGTAGGCGACCTCGTCGAGGTCGCGCAGGGGGCCGAGAATCGCGAGCCCGATCTCGTTGGTGTCGATCTGCGACGAGCCCGTCTGACGCACGGCCTCTTCGACCGCCTGTGCGAGGACGGCGAGGTCGGCCTCCGTGACGGGACGACCCTGGCACGCCTTGCGTACACCCGACATGACCTTCTCGCGGCTGAACGGCTCGATGACGCCGGATCGCTTGATGACGTTGAGGCTCGCCGTCTCGATCGTCGAGAAGCGGCCTCCGCACTGCGGACACTGACGACGGCGACGGATGCTGAGGCCGTCGTCGCTCGTACGCGAGTCGATGACGCGCGAATCGGCGTGACGGCAGAACGGGCAGTGCATCAGCGCTCCGTTCTCGCGAAGCGGGCGGTCACGGCTTCGCCGTGCGCGGGGAGCGCCTCGGCGTCCGCGAGGGCGACGATCTCGCGCTCGACGGCACGGAGCGCCTCGCGGTCGTAGCGGATGACCTGCTGCGGTCGGAGGAAGGTCGAGGCGGACAGCCCCGACGCGTAGCGCGCCTGACCGCCGGTCGGTAGCACGTGGTTGCTGCCGGCGAGATAGTCACCGAGGCTCACCGGCGTGTGCGCGCCGACGAACACGGCGCCCGCGTTGACGAAGTCCTCGGGGCGCGGGTCCTCGAGGTGGAGTTCCAGGTGCTCCGGAGCGTAGGCGTTGCTGAACGCCGTCGCGGCCGCACGATCGTCGACGAGCACGATCGCGGACTGCGGCCCCTCCAGCGCGGCACGCGCGCGGATTCCGTTCCGCGTGGCATCCACTCGTTCCTCGACGGCGGCACGGACGGCGGTCGCGAGGTCCTCGGACCACGTCACGAGCACCGCGGAAGCCTGCTCGTCGTGCTCGGCCTGGCTGATCAGGTCCACCGCTGCGAGGGTCGCATCCGCGTTCTCGTCGGCCACGATGAGGATCTCGGTCGCGCCGGCCTCCGAATCGGTGCCGACGACGCCGCCGACGGCGCGCTTGGCGGCAGCGACGAAGTTGTTGCCGGGACCCGTGACGACGTCGACCGGCTCGAGGCCGAGCGACGCGACACCATAGGCATAGGCGGCGACGGCGCCCGCACCACCCATGGCATACACCTCGGTGACGCCGAGGAGCGCCGCCGCGGCGAGGATATCGGGGTGGACACGGCCGTCGAACTCGGCCTGCGGCGGCGAGGCGAGCGCGACCTCGCCGACACCGGCGACCTGCGCGGGGACGACGTTCATCACGACGCTCGACGGATAGACGGCCTTGCCGCCGGGGACGTACACACCCGCGCGTCGCACAGGCTGCCAGCGCTGCTCGATCCGAGCGCCGGGCTCGAGCTCAGTGACCCGCGGAGCCGGCACCTGCGCGGCGGAGGCGATACGCACGCGCCGGATGGCCTCGTCGAGCGCCGCGCGGACGCGCGGATCGAGGCGCTCGAGCGCCTCGGCGAGGTGCTCGGCAGGCACGCGGATCGCGTGGCCCTCGGCACCGTCGAACCGCGCCGCTTGCTCGCGCAACGCGATCTCGCCGCGCTCGCGCACGTCGGCGACGATGTCGGCAGCGGCGCTCAATGCTTCCGCGCGCGCCGCTCGGGCGCGGGGCACAGCGTCGAGGAGGTCGGCGGTGGAGAGGTCTCGACCGCGCAGATCGATCGTTCGGAGCATCCGTCCAGGCTAACGCTACGCGTCGCGGCTCAGCCGCGCGTGACGCCGGAGACGTCCGTCAGATACCCGATGCGGCCGTCCTCGTGACGCACCACATAGCGGTCGCCGCGATCCTCGATGACGAGGGCCCAGGCGGTCGGGCCGATCGTGAAGAGCGGTGACCCGGCGTCGTCGACGACGACCCGCTCCTCGGGCGCCAGCGCCCAGAACGCCTGCGACGCCGCGGAGGCGCCGGCGGGCTCGGAGGCCGTCTCGATGACGGTCGTCCGGTTCGCGGGGTCGACATCCGCCGACGCAGTGGCGGCGTACGCGCCGCCTCCCGCCGCAGCCGTCGCGTCGGTCCCGACGCCTGTGGTCGCGTCCGCTGCCCCCGGCCCTGCGACGGGTGACGGGCGAGGGGTGTGCGGGCGGGCGGCCACGGGACGCGCGGGGCTCGCGAAGCGGTGCGCGGTGACCGGGGTGCGATGGCGGAAGTCCTCGCCGATCGTCGGAAAGAGCGGAGCGAACACCGTGAGCAGCACACCGGCGAGCATCAGGATGAACTCGACCCACACGACCCACGTCGCAACGAAGATGCGGCTGCCGAAGAAGTTCACGAACGAGCTCCACAGGATGCCGAGCCAGATGATGGTCGACACCGTGAAGGTCACCGATGCGAACTGGTCGATGCCGAGCGAGCCGACCCGCCGGATGCCCTGCGGCGACAGTCGCCGCAGCGCGATCAAGAAGACGGCGATCGTCGGCGCGCCGATCGTCAGCACCCAGTCGATGCCGCCGTTCCACACGGAGATACCGGCGCCGATCGTGCCGTAGATCGGGAAGAACGACACGATGAACGCGAGCAGCCAGACCCCGCCGAGCGCCACTTCGCGCACCGAGAACGGCCCGACGCCGTACTGCGCGGGGGCGCTGTCATCGACGGCATCCGGCCCGTCGGTGACAGCGGCGAACGCCTCGGCCACGGAGTCGAACGTGACATCAGGGTCGGCGGCTGCAGCGTCTGCCTCCGCGTGGCGTCCCTGCTGCTCGTCGGACGGCGCCGTCGCGTTGGACTTGTGCGACTCGGCGGTCTCCGCATCGGAGATCTCGGGCGCGTCCTCGACGGAATCGGCGGGCGGGAACGTGTGCTTCTCGTCGGTCACGATCAGTCCTTCCACGACGGGGGTGTCGCCAGCGATCCTACCCGGCGCGCTTCGGACTCACCCGAGACATTGCGGCCCGAGAAGCCCCTTGAGTTCGCCGTAGAGATCGACCGAGATGCCCACGCGCGCCGGCACCTCGAAGACCTTCGCGGTGCCGCCGCGGTGGAGCTTCAAGGTCACCTCTGTCTCCC
>QFPD01000137.1 GCA_003248845.1 Microbacterium sp.
GGGATCGGCGCGACGGGCGTGGGGTCGGCGAGCGCGACGCGGGTACCCGCGCTGAGCGGCGGCGGGCCGAGACCCGACATCGTGTCGGCCGAGCGCGAACCGGCCACGCGCGGCCCGTCGATGCCGCCCCGGACGGCGAGGTACCCGCGGACACCGTGGGTGAAGCCGTCGATGCGCAGTTCGGCGCCCCGCGGCCAGAGTGCCGCGGTGTACGGGTCGAGCGTTCGTTCGCCGACGTACGCCGTTCCCCACGCACCGGTCAGCGCGATCCACAGGTCGACGTCGGCGACGGCGCGGAATCCGCCGAGTGTGATCTCGACGCCCGCCGCATCCTCGGAGTTGCCGACGAGCCGGTTCGCCGTCCGCAGCGCCGCGCGATCGGCGGCGCCCGCCGGCGCGATGCCTTCCGCACCGCGCCCCGGCCGGCCCTGATCCTGCACGGTCGCGAGCGATCCGGGTGACACCACGGTGAAAGCCGGCGCCCCCGCGCTCGCGCGGCCGCGGGAGGACACCCGCGCGGTCGGCGCGGCCGGCGGGCGCGGCACGGTCGGCGGGGTCGGCACGAACCGCACGCGGGAGCCGGGGGCGAGGAGGGCCGGGACCGGCCGGATCGGGTCGAATAAGGCCGCGCCGGTCGTACCGATCAACTGCCACCCCCCGGGCGTCTCGCGCGGATAGGCGCCGGTGAACTCCCCCGCGAGACCCACCGCGCCCGCCGGCACACGCGTGCGCGGGCTCGCCCGTCGCGGCACGTCATAGGGCCAGTCGGCGCTCACGAGGTAGCCGAAGCCCGGCGCGAACCCCGTGAAGGCGACCGTCCAGCTCGCGGCCGTGTGCTGGGCGGCGAGTTCATCCGGGGCGAGGCCGAGGGCAGCCGCGAGGTCGGCGAGGTCGGGGCCGTCGTATGTGATCGGCAGCTCCACGACGGCATCGTTTGCCGCGGCATCCTCACCCCCGCCCGCGCTCGCGATCCACCTGCGCGCCGCGACGACGCTGAAAGCGCGGGGATCGATCTCGACGAGCACGGTGCGCGCGGCCGGGACGAGCGCGATGACGCCGTGGGGACGGGACGCCGCGAGCGCGGCGTGGAGCGCGACCGCCTCGTCGAGGGAGGCGACCTCGGCGAGGAGCCCGCGATCACCGAAGGGAAGGATCCGCGGCGACCCGGCCGCGGACGCGATCGTCGTCGTCTTCACCGCCCGCTCCACGCGCTCACCGCCAATTCACCACGGCGCGCGCACGGTGACGCCCGCGGCGTCCAGCGCGGCGCGAGCGGCGCGGGCGAGCGTCACCGCTCCGGGCGAGTCGGCGTGGATGCACAGCGAGACAGCATCCGTGCGGATCACCGCGCCGTCCGCCGAGAGGACGACGCCCTCGGTCGCGAGGCGCACGGCCCGTGCGGCGACCTCGGCGCCGTCGTGCAGCAGGTCGCCCGGGTGCCCGCGGGGAACGAGCGCCCCCGACGCCAGGTAGCCGCGATCGAGGAACGCTTCGCGCCGGAACGGCAACCCCGCGTCGGAAGCCGCACGGGTGATCTCGCCGTCCTGCCCGAGGATCGACAGGGGCCTGCCGAGCCGGTCCGAGACCTCGGAGACGGCGGATGCCACGGCGCGCGCATGCGCGGCATCCGTCCGGATCGCGTGGTACAGCGCGCCGTGCGGCTTGACGTAGCGCAGGTCGGCGCCGGCATCCACGAGGGCCGCGATCTGCACGACGAGGACGGCCCGCAGATCCGGCTCCGCGAGGTCGAGGCGCACGCGGCCGAAGCCGGAGCGGTCGGGGTACGACGGGTGGGCGCCGATCGCGACACCGAGCCTCTCCGCGTGTGCCACAGCCGCACGCATGGACGTCTCGTCGCCGGCGTGTCCGCCGCACGCCACGTTCGCGCTCGACAGGAGCGGATAGAGCGCCGCGTCGTCGGCGGTGGGTACGCCGTCGACGGTCTCACCGAGGTCGGCGTTCAGGTCGATCGTCACCATGCAGCCACGGTACCGGCCGGTTCGGGGCACGGCGCATCGAGTGGGCGTGCACTTTCTCAGGAGCGGAGGCCCCCCGGCCGCCGCGGCGGCGGCGCGGAACGGCGCAACACTACGGCGGTCGGCGGGCCCGGGCCCGCACCGTTCCTGAGAAAGTGCACGCTACCGTGGAGCAATGGCCCGCGCGCACGTCGACGAACCCGAGCAGGTGCGCCTGTCGGACGGCTCGCTGGCCCGCGTCGTGCCGAGCCGCTTCGCCGGCGGGTGGGAGCTGGAGGTCGACGGCACCCCGCAGTCGCACGTCGACCTCGACGATCCGACGCATCTGCACTTCGAGTACGTCGCGCGCATGGGTGCCGTGATCGATCTGCTCCGGATGCCGCGCCAGCCCCTCACCGCGATCCACCTGGGCGGCGGCGCACTGACGCTCCCCCGCTACGTCGAGCACACGCGCCCGGGCTCACGGCAGCAGGTGATCGAACTGGAGCAGCCGCTCATCGACCTCGTCCGTGAGCGTCTGCCGCTGCCGCGCGGGGCGCAGGTGCGGGTGCGGATCGGCGACGCCCGCGCCGTCGCCGCGAAGCTGCCCGCGGGCCTCGCCGGTGCCGCCGACCTCGTCGTGTCCGACGTCTTCGCGGGGGCGCAGACCCCGGCGCACCTCACGACGGTCGAGTACTACCGCGTGCTCGCGGGGCTGCTCTCGCCGGAGGGAGTTCTCCTCGTCAACGTCGCCGACGGCGCCGGGCTCGCTTTCGCCCGGCGACAAGTGGCGACGGTGCGCGCCGTTCTGCCCGAAACGATCGTCCTCGCCGAGGTGCAGACACTGAAGGGACGCCGCTTCGGCAACCTCGTGATCGCAGCCTCCCTGAACCCCCTCCCGACGGTGTGGCTGCCGCGGCTCATGGCCGCCGGACCGCACCCCGCGAAGGTCGCCGAGGGGCGCGAGATCGACGATTTCGTGCGCAGCGCGACGATCGTGACGGATGCCGATGCGACGGCGTCTCCGAAGCCGTCCGCCAGCCTTTTCGAGCGCTGAGCACCGCCGCGGCGAGCCCGGTCGGGCGGCGCGCCGACCGGGCTCGTCCGATGCGTCGCGCCGCGGGTGAGACTGGAGGCCGCACCGTCCGCGCGCGAAGGAGGATGCCGGTGAGCTACATCCAGGGATACGACCCGCACACCCTGCGTGAGATCGTCGACGTCTCCCAGTGCCGCGAGCGACTCGGCGAGCTCGGCGACCAGCGGTCGCTTCCGGCGCTGCTCGAGCGGGTGTGGCTGTTGAAGGTCACGGGCGACTTCGACGAGGCGCTCGCCGTCTCCGAGCAGTCGGTGCGCGTCGCACGCATGGGCGGCCCCCGGAAGGATCTGCTGCGCGCCCGCGTGCTCCACGCGACCGTGCTGCAGGCCCGCTCGGCGTATGCCGCGGCGATTCAGGAGCTGACGACGTGCGGCGAGGAGGCCGAGGGGCAGGGGTGGTCGGCGCTCGCGGCGTTCGCCTACCAGCACCGCGGCAAGGTGTTCTACGACTCCGGCGACTTCGTGAACGCGCGCGCCGATTTCAAGCGCGCGCTGTTCCTGCGTCAAGAGGCCGGCGCTCCGGAGGAGCAGCTCGAGTCGACGCTCGCCGCGATCGATGCCGCGGAGCGGCGACGCTCGGGCGCCCAGGTCGCGAGCTGACCCGCGGCCGAGGGTCGATGTCGTAGGTTTGTTCTACATTTCCTGCATGACCGGACGGTTGATCGATGTCTGACCTGGACGATGTGCGTCGCGTCGCCGAGGCGCTGCTGTCGACGCACCTGGATGCCTCGTGGTCGTTCGCGTTCGACAACGCGAAGCGTCGCGCGGGGGCGTGCGACTACACCCGCAAGCGCATCACGGTGTCGCGCTACCTGGCCGCGCACTACGACGACGAAACCAATCGGCAGACTCTGCTGCACGAAGTCGCGCACGCGCTCGCGGGGGCGGGCGCCGCGCACGGCGCGCACTGGAAGCGCACGGCGCGGACGCTCGGTTACACCGGCGGCACGACCCACCACGGTGAGACCGCCACGGAGCTCGCCCCGTGGGTGGGTGTCTGCCCGGCAGGGCATGTCGCGTACCGCCATCGCCGGGCGACACGCGCGACGTCGTGCGCACGATGCTCCCCCGCGTTCGACGACCGCTACCTGTTCGTCTGGACGCGACGCGAGATCACCCCGGCGACGCGCCTCGCCGCGATGACCCCTCGGGATCAGCCCGCGTAGGCGACGAACGCGCCGGCGCGGAGCACCGGGACCGAGGCCGAGACGTCCGCCGCCGCGGCGGCGAGCACCTCGTCGCGCGCTCCGCGCTCGATGAGCTGCTGCCCGGAGCCGCTCGCGGTGAGGAGGTGCCGTGCCGCGCCGCGGAGCCCGCGGAAGGCCTCGCACGCTGCCGCCGCCTCGGGCGAGGTGTGGTCGACCCCGAGAGCGCCGAGCGCATCGATGACGGCGCCCGCCCCGAGCAGGTCCTCGACCGCGAACCGCAGTCGGGCTCCGGGCTCGCGCCCGGCGAGCTCTCCCGCAGCGATCACGGCGATACTCGTGCGCGCTCCACGGCTGGTCTGCTCGGCGAGGGCCGCGCGGGCGACGGCCGCGGCGTTCCGGATGGCACCCAGAAAGACGGTCGGCGCGGGATCGAGCTCTGCGGCTCGTGCCGCGACGGCGGCGCCGTTCAGCGAGACGGCATGCGCGGCGGCATCCAGCGGCACCGTCTCGCCCGCGTCGACGCGGGCGGTGACGTTCGTGCTGAACCGGAGGACGTCCACGACCACGACGACATCGGAGGGCGCGAGAGCGTCGAGGCCCGGGACGCCCCACTCGAAGCGCACCTGGTAGCGGGATTGGTCGAACGGCGTGGTCACCCCTCCAGGCTAGAGCGCGGGCGGTGCCAGACTGGGCGCATGCGGATCCTGCTGAAGCTCGTCCTCGACTGCGACGCGGATGCCGCGTGGCGCGCCCTCCACTCTCCCCGCGCGGTCGCCGATCTGTACGGCCCGTTCGTCGAACTCGTGCCGATGGATGCCGCGGGCCTGCCGAGCCGGCTCGACCCCGGCGCCGACGTGCCGGTGCGGATGCGTGTCGCGGGAGCGCCGCTCGGCGACCAGCTGATCCACATCAGCGAGCGACACACGGAAGACGCGCACGGGCCGGTGCGGATCCTCCGCGACAGTGGCATCCCGCTCACCGGTCCGCTCGCGAGCCTCGACGTGTGGGATCACCAGATGGCGGTCTCGCCCGCTCCAGGCGACGCGTCGAAGACTCTCTGGCGCGACCGGCTCGTCATCGGGGGCGGCGCCGCACCCGCGCTGTGGCCCGTGCTCTGGGCGACGTGGCAGTGGCGCGGTGCCCGCCTGCGCGCGCTCGCTCCCACGTGGGCGCACGACCCCGAGACGGAGAACGCCCAGGGGGATGCCGCGGCCGAAGCCTGACCGCGGCATCCCCCGAGCGAGGCGCACCCGAAGCGCCTCGCCGTCCCGCCCGTCGCCCACCCGAGAGGGCCGGTGCGGGAGCCTCACCCGCGCGCGCTCACCTCGCGCTCACTCGGCCAGCGCCTCGACCGCTGTGACACGCGTCGCGAGTCGCGTGGGCACGACCGCCGCGACGAGCGTGAGCACCGCCGTCGCGACGACGACGACCGCGACGGGTCCCCACGGGATGCCGGGAGCGACGAATGTCGGCGCCGACGATGCCGGCGGCAGTGCGACCGAGCCGAGGAGCGACTGCGCGGCGACCCACCCGTACAGGACGCCGAGCACGAGGCCGAAGGCGAGCGACGTGATGGTGACGTGCACGGCCTCCAGCAGGACGACGCGTCGCACCTGCCCGGAGGTGAGCCCGAGCGCGCGGAGAAGTCCCAGCTCGCGGCGACGCTGCACGACGCCGATCGACAGAAGGTTGACGAGCCCGACCGCGGCGATCACGGCCGACACGGCGACGAGGCCCATCATGATCGCGGCGAAGGTGTCCATGATCTGGCTCAGCTGCGGCGGCACATCGCCACCGGCCGCGGTCGTCAGCAGCGTCTTGACCGACTCGTTCGCGACGGCGAACATCAACACGAGGGTCACGCCCATGACGATGCCGATCGCCATCCGGCTGGCGCGCTCGGGATGGCGGAGGGCGTTCTCCGC
>QFPD01000138.1 GCA_003248845.1 Microbacterium sp.
CCGTTCACTGCTGAGACCGTGCGTTCGTCGACATCGACGCCGACGACCTCATTGCCTGTCGAAGCGAACTGCACCGCGAGGGGCAGCCCGATCTTGCCGAGGGCGATGACGGCGATGCGCATCCGATTATCCTAAGCGGCGGGCCGCGGAGTCCTCGCCTCGAGGGTCGCGATCACGGTTTCGGCGGCGCGTCCGTCACCGTAGGGCGCGGCCTCGGTCGGTGGCGGCGCGGGACGCTCGACGAGCCGGCGCAGCGAAGCGGGATCGGATGCCAGTTGGTTCCAGCCGAAATCGACGGTCTCGACCCACTCGGTCTCCGTGCGCACCGTCGTGCACGGCACGCGCAGCAAGAACGCCTCCTTCTGCAGGCCGCCGGAATCAGTGACGACACCTGCCGAGCCCATGACGGCGGCGACGAGGTCTGCGTAGGCCAGAGGGGGGCGCACCCGCACAGCGCCGCGGTCGAGCGTGATGCCCGCCTCGGCGGCCCGTGCGACAAGCCGCGGATGGGCGAGCAGTACGACGGGGAGGTCGAGCCCCGCGAGACCGTTGACGATCGCGCCGAGGCGATCTGGGTCGTCGGTGTTCTCAGCCCGGTGGATCGTCGCGACGCGATAGCCCCGGACGGGGAGCCCCTCGATTCGGGCGAGGTCGCCGACGCGATCGGAGATGGATGCCCGTGTTTCGAACAACACGTCCGTCATCACATCGCCGACGAGCACGGACCGCTCCGCCAGCCCCTCCGTGGCGAGGTGGGTCATCGCGAGCTCGGTCGGTGCGAGGAGGAGGTCGGCGGCGTGGTCGGTCAGCACCCGGTTGTGCTCTTCGGGCATGCGGCGATTGAACGAGCGCAGGCCGGCTTCGAGATGGGCGACGTGCACGTGGAGCTTGACGGCGCTGACCGCGGCCGCGAGCGTCGAGTTCGTATCGCCGTAGACGAGCACCCAGTCGGGCGCGTGCTCGGTGATCACCGCGTCGAGCGCGGCGAGCATCGCGCCGGTCTGCACGCCGTGCGAGCCCGAACCGACACCGAGGTGGACGTCAGGTGCACCGATGCCGAGCTCATCGAAGAACACGTCGGACAGGTGAGGGTCGTAGTGCTGCCCCGTGTGCACGATGACGTGGTCGACTCCTCGCGCCCGCGCAGCACGTGCGATCGGCGCGAGCTTGACGAATTGGGGACGAGCGCCGACGACGCTGAGCAGCTTCACGTGGATCGAGTCTAGACGGGCGCCGCTGTCACGCGCAGTCGCCCCAGACCTTTAAACTGGCGCAATGGCTTCCGACGCAGATCTCGTGGGCACTGACGCTGCGGGACGCGCGGCCGTGACCATCGTCGACCACGGCGTCGGCAACCTCGGATCCCTGAAGAACGCGCTCGCTCGCGTCGGTGCCACGGCCGTAGTGTCATCCGACCCCGACGAGGTCGCGCGCGCGGAGCGGATCATTCTTGCCGGAGTCGGCGCGTTCGATCGTGCGATGAGCAGGCTGAACGCCAGCGGTCTCGGTGAAGCCATCATCCTCGCGGCGCAGCGGGGCACTCCCGTCGCCGGTGTCTGCCTCGGCATGCAACTCCTGCTCGACGGCAGCGACGAGGGACAGTTGCCCGGACTGGGGCTCATCCACGGGCGGGCAACCCGCTTCCCGTCCGAGATCGGCGGCCGGCGCCTCCTCGTGCCACACATGGGGTGGAGCGGGACCACGCCCGCGAAGCCGTCAGCGCTGTGCCCCGCGCTCTCCTCGAACAGTCGCTTCTACTTTGTCCACTCGTTCGCCGCCGAGGCCCGCGACGAGCAGGATGTCCTCGCCTGGACCACCTACGGTCTGCGGTACGCGTCGGCGGTCGAGCGGGAGAACATCATCGGCGTCCAATTTCATCCCGAGAAGAGTCACCGCTACGGTCTCGCGGTTCTTCGTGACTTTGCAGAATCGAAGGCCTGATGCACGTCTATCCCCGCGTGATTCCGACACTGCTGCTCAGTGGTGAGCGGCTGGTCAAGACCGAGCGGTTCGCGGATGCCCGCTATGTGGGCGACCCCGTGAACGTCATCAGCATCTTCAACGATCTTGAAGTCGACGAGATCGTGCTCCTGGACATCGGTGCCGCTCGATCGCGCGAAGCAACCCCGCTCTCCCTGCTCGAGAAGGTGGCATCGGAGGCGTTCATCCCGATCGCCTACGGTGGAGGCGTGATGACTTCCGCGCAGGCGGAGCGGATCGTCGCGACGGGCATCGAGAAAGTCATCGTGAACACCGCGCTGGTCGATGCGCCCGATGACGTACGTGGAATGGTCGCTGCACTGGGTTCACAGGCCGTCGTAGGGTCATTGGACGCGCGGCACACCGACGACGGCTACCGCGCATTCGTCGAGGGTGGCACGCGTGATACCGGGCTCAGCGTCGAACAATGGGTCGACCTCGCGACGGATGTCGGGGTCGGCGAGATCCTGGTGACATCCATCGACCGCGAGGGCACGCGGGTCGGCATCGACCTCGAACTCACCCGCATGGTCGCGGAGCTCGCGACGGTGCCGATCGTCGCCCACGGCGGCGTCGGCACGCGAGAGGATCTGGTCGCTCCCATAGAGCACGCGGGCGCATCCGCGGTGGCGGCAGGGACCGCGTTCGTCATGCAGTCGGGACGCGACAGCATCCTCATCAACTATCCCTCGCGCGGGCACGTGGACACCCTCTTCGCCCACATCGCAGAAGGTCGCGGCGACATGGCCGCCGCTGCCGGCGTCGAGCACGACATCGACCTCGACGCCGGCGTCGACTTCCTGGCATCCCACCAGGTCTGCACACGCTGCATCCTGACAACGGACGTGCCCGGACTCGCGCTCGACGACGACGGCGTCTGCTATTACTGCCGGCTGCACGACTCCCTCGATGAGGAGTACCGGCTCGGCCCCGAAAGCGACCGAGCGTTGCAGGAGTACTGCGCACAACTGCGAGCCGCGGGGAGAGGTCGCAAGTACGACTGCATCCTGGGGGTGAGCGGCGGTACCGACTCCTCCTACCTCGCGCACCTGCTGGTGTCCAACGGGGTGCGACCTCTCGCCGTGCACTTCGACAACACCTGGAACTCTCCGACCGCGACCCACAACATCTACGCCGTCCTCGACAAGCTCGACGTAGACCTCGAGACGTACGTCGTCGACAACACCGAGTACGACGACATCTACCGATCGTTCATGCTCGCGGGAGTGAAGGATATCGAGACGCCGACCGACATCGGCTTCATGGGCACGCTGTACCGCGCCGCCGACAGGCACGGCATCCGGCACATCGCCGAAGGACACTCCTTCCGCACCGAGGGAGTCTCACCGGTCGGCTGGACGTACATGGACGGCGGCTACATCCGTGGGGTGCACGACGCCTTCGGCTCCGTGCCGCTGAAGACCTTCCCGAATCTCGACTTCGGCAAGTTCGTTAAATGGTCGGTGTTCAGCGGGATGCAGCGGACCCGACCTCTGTACTGGATCGACTACAATAAGGAGGCCGCGAAGGAGTTCCTCCGTCAGGAGTATGACTGGCAGTGGTACGGCGGCCATCATCTCGAGAACCGCTTCACCGCCTTCTTCCACAGTTACTTCCTGCCGAACCGCTGGGGCATCGACTATCGCCAGGTCGAGCTCTCTGCGCTCGTGCGATCCGGTCAGACAGATCGAACGACTGCGGCGGCGCGTTTCGTGGAACCTCGTGTCGTCGACCCTGACCTCATCGCCCTCGTCAAGAAGCGCCTCGGATTCGACGATGGGGAGTTCGATCGCGTGATGAACCTCCCGAAGCGGACCTACCGCGATTACCCGACGTACAAGCGGCGTTTCGAAGCGCTCCGCCCGTTCTTCTGGGCGCTGTGGAAGCTCGATCGCGTGCCGAAGAGCTTTTACGTGAAGTACTGCATCCCGACGAAGAAATGACAGGATCGGTCATCTTCTCGCGGCAGCGGGCCCTGCTGCGCATCGCCTACTGGGCCTTCAAGCCCTTCGCCGTCTTCACCCGCCGGATCACGTGGGTGGTCGGGCCCGAAGACATCGCCCACATGACGACCCACATCGCCGCGGCGATCCCCGGCTCGTACTCGGCGCTCCACGCTCGGAATCCGTTCTACGGCGATGCTCGGTATGACTGCGTGATCCAGACCGGCAGTCGCGCGCTCGGCGGTCGTTGGGCCATATGGCGGCGCCTCTACGGGGGGCCGATCGCGCTCGCGTGGCTACTCAATCGCGCGCGCGGGTTCATCTATGTCGGCGGGGGGGCGTATCTCGAGAGCTGGCACGACGAGCGTGAGTTCGAGTTCTCCTTCATCCGGGACCACGGTCGGCGACTGGTCTGCTACTTCACGGGTTCCGACATCCGATCCCCGAAGCTGAGCGCGGCACGCGCCGCCGCCACCGGCAAGCCCAACCTCGGCACCATGGTGGTCAAGCTCGACCCGTCGTTCGGCGAGCACGCCTACGACGATGCGCGCCGTCTCCGGGCCGAAGTCGCAGACCGGTACGCAGATCTCGTCTTCAATGCGCGGGAGGACCAGCTGTCGTACCTCGAGTCCGACACCGAGCCGTTCCTGTACTTCTACCCGGATCGCCATTTCGTCGGGCCGAGCGGCAAGTTCGATTCCCCCATGCGGCTCAAGGTGGTGCATGCGCCGTCGAGCCCCGTGCTCAAGGGCACGGATGTCGTCCGCGACGTCATGAGCAGGATCACCGCCGAGCATCCGAACGTCGACTATGTCGAGTTGATCAACATGCCGAACAGCGAAGTCCTGCGAGAACTCGACTCGGCCCACATCGCGCTTAACGAGTACTACGCATCGATGCCGGGCGTCTTCAGCATCGAAGCCATGGCACGAAGGTGCGTGGTCGTCACGAGTGCGAGCGTGGATGACGAACCCGACCTCGGCGAGGAGGCGCGCGGCGCCTGGGTCGTCGCCGACGTCGACACCCTGTACGACGAAGTCATGCAGCTCGTGACCCACCCCGCCGACCTCTCAGCGCAGGCCGACCGAGGGTGGACGTGGGCGAAGACCTACGCCTCAGCGACCGCGAGCAATGAGAAGCTGCGCGCGGCTCTCGCGCGGGTGGACCGACCGCGCGGAGGCCGTTGATCGTGTTCCTCGCGATCAGCCTGCACCCCGATCCTGCACAGGGACGGGTCGATGCCGCCGCGGCATGGCATACGGCGAAGCTCGCTGAGACCGGCAGATTCGGAAGCCTCCGTTCTCGTCGGATCGTCGGTGGCGCGGTGTACTGGGATGCGGGCTCGGAGCACGCGAGGCTCTTCGAGAGCCCCGCGGACGGAGCCTTCGTCGTCCGTGGAGGGTACATCGCCGACGACGAACGCTGGGAGTCCGAGGACACCCATTCGACGCAGTCGCGCGATGTCTGGGGCGAGTTCGCAGCAGTCTGCGTAGCCGAGTCCGCCGATTCCAGTCGCGTGCAGGTCTTCGCGGACCAGGCAGGCTCCTGGCCGCTCTATTACGGCAGACGTGGAACAAGTGCCGTAATCTCGAATGACCCGCATTTCGTCGCGGTGGCGATGGGACTTGACCGGCTGAGCACCCAGGGCGCGTACGAGCTGCTGGCGTACTACCACCGCATCGGCGACGAAACCACGATCGCGGGCGTCTACGGCGTACCCGGCAGATCCGCGGTGACGGCGACGGCGACGATCGCGGGCGTCGACACCTTCTCGGTGGAGACGCGTGTCGACGTGTCGTATCCTTCTCCCGCGAGCGATGATGAAGTCGCGACCGCCGCATACCGAGAGCTCGTCGCGGCCATGCGGACGATGCCCCCACTCACGGAGGCCAGCGAGGGCATCATCTTCTCCATGCATCAGGACGGGCACTGTAGCGAAATGGCTGATCGCTGCAAGCAGCGCCGCCGAGCGGCGCGCTGCGCAGACGAAAACGCCGCGACGAATCGCGGCGTTTCGGCACTTCAAGCAATGCTCATCAACGTTCCAGCAGGATACGCAACATGCGGCGCAAAGGCTCGGCGGCACCCCACAGAAGCTGATCGCCGACGGTGAACGCGCCCAGATAATGCGAGCCCATGTTCAGCTTGCGCAGGCGCCCGACCGGAACGCTCAGCGTGCCGGTCACTGCCGCCGGG
>QFPD01000139.1 GCA_003248845.1 Microbacterium sp.
GACTCAACCCCACAGACTTCTCAGAGCCGTTTCACGAAAGGGAACAGACATGGCACGTGCAGTGGGTATCGACCTCGGGACGACGAACTCCGTCGTCTCCGTCCTCGAGGGCGGCGAGCCGAAGGTCATCGCCAACGCCGAGGGCTTCCGCACGACCCCTTCGGTCGTCGCGTTCACGAAGGACGGCGAGGTGCTCGTCGGCGAGACCGCCAAGCGTCAGGCCGTCACCAACGTCGACCGCACGCTCTCCTCGGTCAAGCGCCACATGGGCACCGACTGGAAGACGCAGTCGATCGACGGCAAGCAGTACACGCCGCAGGAGATCTCGGCGCGCATCCTGCAGAAGCTGAAGCGCGACGCCGAGCAGTACCTGGGCGACAGCGTCACCGACGCGGTCATCACGGTGCCGGCGTACTTCAACGACGCCGAGCGCCAGGCGACGAAGGATGCCGGTGAGATCGCCGGTCTCAACGTCCTGCGCATCATCAACGAGCCGACCGCGGCCGCCCTCGCCTACGGCCTCGACAAGGGCAAGGAGGACGAGCTCATCCTCGTCTTCGACCTCGGTGGCGGTACGTTCGACGTCTCCCTGCTCGAAGTGGGCAAGGACGACGACTTCTCGACCATCCAGGTGCGTGCCACGGCCGGTGACAACCGCCTCGGCGGCGACGACTGGGACCAGCGCCTCGTCGACTACCTGATCAAGCAGTTCAAGGACACGACCGGTGTCGACGTCTCGGGCGACAAGATCGCCCTGCAGCGCCTCAAGGAGGCTGCGGAGCAGGCCAAGAAGGAGCTTTCGTCCTCGACGTCGACCTCCATCAACCTGCCGTACCTGTCGCTCACCGAGTCGGGCCCGGTGTCGCTGTCGGAGACGATCACGCGCGCGAAGTTCGAGGACCTGACGAAGGATCTTCTCGACCGCACGAAGAAGCCGTTCAACGACGTCATCGCCGAGGCGGGCATCAAGGTCGGCGACATCGACCACGTCGTGCTCGTCGGCGGCTCGACCCGCATGCCGCAGGTCACCGAGCTCGTCAAGCAGCTCACGGGTGGCAAGGAGCCCAACAAGGGCGTCAACCCGGACGAGGTCGTCGCCGTCGGCGCCGCCCTTCAGGCGGGCGTCCTCAAGGGCGAGCGCAAGGACGTGCTGCTGATCGACGTCACCCCCCTGAGCCTCGGCATCGAGACCAAGGGCGGCATCATGACGAAGCTCATCGAGCGCAACACCGCCATCCCGACCAAGCGCAGCGAGACCTTCACGACCGCCGACGACAACCAGCCGTCGGTCGCCATCCAGGTCTTCCAGGGCGAGCGTGAGTTCACGCGTGACAACAAGCCGCTCGGCACCTTCGAGCTGACCGGCATCGCGCCGGCTCCCCGGGGCATCCCGCAGGTCGAGGTCACGTTCGACATCGACGCGAACGGCATCGTGCACGTGTCCGCGAAGGACAAGGGCACCGGCAAGGAGCAGTCGATGACGATCACCGGCGGCTCGAGCCTCCCGAAGGAGGACATCGACCGCATGGTGCGCGAGGCGGAGGAGCACGCCGCCGAGGACAAGAAGCGTCGCGAGTCGGCAGAGGTGCGCAACCAGGCCGAGACGCTCTCGTACTCGATCGAGAAGCTCATCAAGGACAACGAGGACAAGCTGCCGGCCGAGGTCAAGGACTCCGTCCAGGCCGACGTCGACGCGCTGAAGTCCGCGCTGGCCGGTGAAGACGAGGATGCCGTGAAGACGGCCTTCGACAAGCTGAACGCGTCGCAGTCGCAGCTCGGCGAGGCCATCTACGCCGCGTCGCAGGCCGAGGGCCAGAGCGCCGACCCGTCGGCGACCGACCCCGGTGCCGGCGAGGTGCCGAACCCCGAAGAAGACGTCATCGACGCCGAGGTCGTCGACGACGAGGACGAGAAGAAGTAAGAAAGCGGATCATGACCAAGGACTTCGAGAACGAGGTCCCCGGTGACGAGGGGTCGGATGCCACGGCATCCGGCCCCGACTCGCAGGAGGACTCCCTGACGGTCGACGACATCCTGGGGGCGGAGCAGACCGACGACGCTGCCGTGGCCGAGGCATCCGATGAGGACAAGGATCTGCTGCTCGACCTCAAGCGCGTGCAGGCGGAGTACGCCAACTACCGCCGCCGCACCGAAGAGCAGCGCGAGGTGGAGATCGCCCGCGCCACGGGGTCGGTCGCGAAGGGGCTGCTGCCCGTGCTCGACGACCTCGACCGCGCCGAGAAGCACGGCGACCTCGCCGAGGGGTCGCCTCTCGCGGTCATCGCCGAGAAGCTCCGTGCCGTCGTGTCGCGGCTCGGTGTCCAGACCTACGGCACCGCCGGTGAGGCGTTCGACCCGCAGCAGCACGAGGCGATCTTCCACGCGCCCAACCCCGGTGGCGTCGCCGACGGCACGATCCTCGACGTCGTGGAGGTGGGCTACCGCCTGGGCGACATCGAGCTGCGTCCGGCGAAGGTCGTCGTCGCCGGCTCGCCCGACTGAGTGGTGATTCCGACGAGACTCAACCCCGAGAAGGGAGGTGTCCATGGCCAGTCAAGACTGGTTCGATAAGGACTTCTACAAGACACTGGGCGTCGCCAAGGACGTCTCCGAAGCCGACCTGAAGAAGACGTACCGCAAGCTCGCGCGCAAGTACCACCCCGACTCGACGCAGGGGGATGCCGCCGCAGAGGCGAAGTTCAAGGAGATCAGCGAGGCGTACGCCGTGCTGTCCGACAAGGACCAGCGCGAGGAGTACGACCAGATCCGCGCGATGGGATCGGGCGGTGCCCGCTTCCAGGCACCCGGCGCCGGCGGTACGGGCGGGTTCGAAGACGTGTTCAGCCGCTTCGGCGGAGGCTCGCGCGGCGGCTCGTACCAGTCGGCCGATTTCGACGACCTGTTCGCGATGTTCGGCCAGCAGCAGGGATCCGGCCGATTCGGGTCGGGGCGCTTCGGCCAGTCCAGCGGCGGCTTCCAGGGCTTCGGCGGCCCGCATCGCGGCGCCGACGTCACGGCGCGGACGACACTGGACTTCCAGACCGCGGTGCGCGGCGAGACGATCACCCTCGCCGGAGAGGACGGCAAGCCGTTCAAGGTGAAGATCCCCGCGGGTGTCGCGGACGGGCAGAAGATCCGCCTGCGCGGTCGCGGCCGGCCGTCGCCCGACGGGGGCGAACCGGGCGACATCGTCGTTCAGGTGACGGTGCGCCCGCACCCCGTGTTCACACGGGACGGCCTGAACCTGCGCCTCACGGTGCCGGTCACCTTCCCCGAGGCGGCGCTCGGCGCGACGATCGAGGTTCCGACGCTCGGTGGCGATCCCGTCAAGCTGCGCGTCGCCCCCGGCACGCCGTCGGGGCGCGTCCTGCGCGTCAAGGGGCGCGGTGTGGCCTCGAGCAAGGGCACGGGTGATCTGCTCGCCGAGGTCCAGGTCGCGGTACCCGCGCACCTGGACGACAGGGCCAAGGAGGCTCTCCTCGCCTTCCAGGCGGCAGAGCCCAAGGAGAACCCGCGCGCCGAGCTGATGGCGAAGGCGCGGGAGTAGTCATGGCGCACGACGAGGTCGACGAGGAGGCCCCGATCTTCGCGATCACGGTCGCGGCGGAGCTCGCGGGCATGCACCCGCAGACGCTCCGCCAGTACGACCGACTCGGCCTCGTCGTCCCCGCCCGCACCCAGGGCGGATCGCGCCGGTACTCGCTGCGGCACGTCAAGCAACTGCGCGAGGTGGCCTCGCTCTCCGCCGAGGGCATGAGCCTGCCCGCGATCTCGCGACTCATCGAGCTCGAGAACACCGTGCGGTCGCTGCGCGCGCAGGTGCGCGATCTCGAAGGACGGCTGCGCGACGAGGTGGAGAGTCGCTCGCGCGTATTCGCCGCAGGAGCATCCGGATCGGTCGTCACGCTCCGCCACGGCACGCGCGTCCGGCGCGCCACGGAAGTCGTGGTGTGGCGGCCGCCGGCAGACGACTGACGCTCACGCCTCGGCGGCGAACGCCGTGAAGTCCTGACGTGAGAGGTCGGCGTACGCCTGCGACCACGCGACGATCGCGTCGGTGACGATGCGCCCGTCCCCGATGTAGCCGACCACCTCCCCGGCCGACGGCGACTGCCCGTGCGCACGTGCGAGAACGGCGGCGCACGCCCGGGCGTAGAGGGCGAAAGACTCGTCGTCGAGCACCTCGGCGTCGATGCCGCCCTTCATGTCGCGGAACTGACGCACGTAGTAGTCGCGCTCTCCGCGGAAGAACCCGAGGAAAGGGTCGGAGACGCCCTGCAGGATCCGTTGCATCGCCACGACGCGCGCTCCCTGCCCTCGGGCCCGGATCAGTCCGTCGAGGTCGGGTGGCTGTGCGCAGCGGCCGTGGTCGATGAGGACGCTGCGCCCTGCCTCCTTGGTCTGCATCAGGAGCATCGAGCCGTCGCCGTCGACGAGCGCCGACAGGTAGCATCTCGTCCCGATGCTCCCCACCCCGACGACTCGGCGCACCGTGTCGGCCATCTCGTAGTGCTTCAGCAGCAGGCGGATGTCGGCGCGCGTCGTCTCCAGGTAGGCCGCCAGCGCGTCGCTGACGGACGCGGCGACATCCGGGTCGAGCACCGTCATCGTGGGAGGAGTCTCGATGAAGCGGACGCGGCCCTCGGCATCCACTCGGGTGAGCTTGCGCGCCGCCTGCTCCGTCGTGCGCCTCGACGCGTCGGCGATCGCGCGCGTCAGGACGCGTCGCGACGCCTTGCTGCCGCCGGTGAGGCCTCCGGCCGCGTCGAAGTGCTGGTAGTACCGCGCGAGCGGGGCTGCCGCCGTGCCCTGGCGCAGCGACGTGGCGTACTGGCGGACGGCGCCGCGCGCCGCGCTCGTCGTGGCCGCCTCGTCGCGCCCGGTCGACTGCCCCGCGATCACGATGCTCGCGACGAGTCGTTTGAGATCCCACTCCCACGGCGCCCACGCCGCTTCGTCGAAGTCGTTCAGGTCGAAGACGAGGGTGCGCTGCGGTGACGCGTAGAACCCGAAGTTGGACACGTGCGCATCGCCGCACGAGGCGACCAGGATGCCGCTGCTGGGCCCTGCGGCGAGGTCGGCCGCCATGAGCGCGGCCGTTCCCCGGTAGAAGGCGAACGCGCTCGCCGACATGCGCTCGCGCCGCAGGGGGACGAGGTCGGCCACGCGCGTGGCATTCTGCGCCGCGAGGATGCCGAGGGGATCACGCCCGTCGACGACCAGGTCGGCAAGGCGTCGGCGCGGGGTGTTCTTCCGCGCCGCCGTACCCGCCTCCAGCCGCCGCGCGGTCGAGGCGGGGGCGAGGCTCGCAGGGTTCACCATGCCGTCATGATGGCACGCGGTCGCTCTCTCCCGAGACGAACGGCTCAGGTCGGATCGAGCCGCAGCACGTCTCCCGATCCCGCGGGGGGGACGTCGCCGACGAGGCGCAGACTCCGTGCGAGCGCGTCGAGGGCGGAGTCCGCGGTGCCGAAGCGCTCACGATCGCCGCCGACCGCGGTCAGCGTGACGAAGGCGTCGCCCGTGTCCCACGTGTAGGTGACGTACGGCGGAGGGGATGCCGCGGCATCCGCCCCGGTGCCGACCGGCCGCGCCGGCGGAAGCGGCACCGCGAGCTTCTCACCCGCGCCCAGGAAGGGGCTGCGGAAATCCTCGGTGTCGTCGTACTCCATCGGCATCATCGCCCGCGCCGCGCGCAGCTGCGGCGTGGCCTGCTGCACCTGGGCGAGCGCGACCACGAGCTCGGGATCGTCCTTCCAGACCCACACGAGCACCCGGCCGTCGGCCTTACGCAGCAGCATCGGCACCGCCTGACTCATCGCCCAGGCCGCGACCCGGCCGCCGCCTGTCCGCGGCGTCGCGCCCATCGCCGCGTTCGCCTGCGCCAGCAGCATCCCGATCGCCTTCTTGCGGTGGCGACGGCCGCGCAGACCCAGCGATCCGGTCACGGGCACCCAGCGGGTCGGGTCGGCATCGGCATCCAGGCGCATCATGCCTCCAGGGTAGGCGGAGCGGTGACGGCGGGGCCGCGACGAGCGTGATGCCGCGGTGTCGGCGGGGCCGCGACGAGCCTGCGGCCGCGGTGTCGGCCCCAGCCCCGGAAAGCCCCTCGGGTAG
>QFPD01000140.1 GCA_003248845.1 Microbacterium sp.
CGTGGTAATGTCGATCCTCGGTTGCGAAAGCACCGAAACCACCTCGCGCGGGTGGCGGAATAGGTAGACGCGCTAGCTTGAGGTGCTAGTGCCCGTATAGGGCGTGGGGGTTCAAGTCCCCCCTCGCGCACAGCAGTGAAAAGACCCCCGATCAGGATTTTCTTTCCGGATCGGGGGTCTTCGCATGTCCAACACGATCGCACCGGCTTCCGGGCGGGCGGGGGTAGCGTGATCGTCATGACCGACGACCTCCCCGAAGTGGCACGTCTCGCACGCGACCTCATCCGCTTCGACACGACGAACTACGGCGAAGGGCGCGCGCACGGCGAACGTGAGGCGGCGGAGTACGTCGGCGCCTACCTCGAGGCACTCGGTCTCGAGGTCGAGTACTACGAGCCCATCCCGCGGCGCACCAACGTCGTCGCGCGCATCGCGGGCCGCGATCGTGAGAAGCCCGCTCTCGTCCTGCATGGGCACCTCGACGTCGTTCCCGCGGTCGCCGCGGACTGGAGCGTCGACCCCTTCGCCGGCGTCGTCAAGGACGGCATGCTGTGGGGTCGCGGCGCTGTCGACATGAAGGACATGGATGCCATGATCCTCGCCTCAGTCGCAGAGCTCCTCCGCGCAGGGGAGCGCCCGGCGCGCGACCTCGTCGTCGTGTTCTTCGCGGACGAGGAGAACGGCGGCGTGGAGGGCTCACAGCTCGTCGTGCGCGATCGGCCGGAGTGGTTCGCGGGAGCAACCGAGGCCATCAGCGAGGTGGGTGGCTACTCGATCGGCGTGGGAGAGGGGCGCGCCTACCTGCTGCAGGTGGGGGAGAAGGCGCTCATCTGGATGCGTCTGCGTGCACGCGGCACCGCCGGCCATGGCAGCCGGTTCCACCCCGACAACGCCGTGACGCGTCTCGCTGACGCGGTCGCAAGCCTCGGCCGCACGGCGTGGCCGATCGAACTCACCGACACGACGCGCCAGACCGTCGCGGGCCTCGCAGCGCTCTGCGGCGGCGACGGCAACGGAGACGCGCGGGATGTCGACACCACGGATCCCGACGCCGTGGCGGACGCCACGGGGCCGGCGGCGGGATTCCTCCGCTCCACGTTCCGCACGACCACCAACCCGACCGGACTCACCGCGGGGTACAAGCACAATGTGATCCCGGACGTGGCGACCGCCGCGATCGACGTCCGAACCCTGCCGGGGCAGGAAGACGCCGTCCTCGCCGAGATCCAGCGCATCGTCGGCGACGACATCGTGATCGAGGTCGTGCACCGCGACAGCGGGCTCGAGGTGCCGTTCGCGGGGGATCTCGTGGAGGCGATGGTCGACGCGCTCGGACGCCACGACCCCGGAGTCCCGGTCGTTCCGTATCTCATGGGTGGCGGCACGGACAACAAGGCGCTCGCGGAGCTCGGCATCGCCGGCTATGGCTTCGCCCCGCTGCGCCTTCCGCGCGAGCTCGACTTCACGGGTATGTTCCATGGAGTGGATGAGCGCGTCCCGATCGACGCGCTGGTGTTCGGCCAGCGCGTGCTGGTCGATCTCCTCCGCTCGTACTGACGTCCCGGTTCCCGACATCGACCCGCCCATCCGGAGAGGCATCCATGCTGTTCGACGCGATCATCCTCGGAATCGTGCAGGGGCTCACCGAGTTCCTGCCGATCTCCTCGAGCGCGCACCTGCGCATCATCGGCGAGTTCCTGCCTTCCGCCGTCGATCCGGGCGCAACCTTCACCGCGATCACCCAGCTCGGCACGGAGCTCGCGGTGCTCGTCTACTTCTGGAAGAAGATCGTCCGCATCATCGGACGCTGGTTCGGCTCCCTCACCGGTCGCGTGCCGCGCAATGATCCGGACGCGCGCATGGGCTGGATCGTCATCATCGGCACGATCCCGATCGGCATCCTCGGATTCCTCTTCCAGGACGTCATCCGCGACACTTTCCGAAACCTCTGGCTCGTCGCGATCGTGCTGATCGTCTTCGGTCTCATCCTCGGTGCCGCCGATGCGCTCGGGCGCCGCACCCGCAACGAGCAGGACCTGACCTACCCGCACGGCCTCGCGCTCGGGCTCGCGCAGTCACTCGCGCTCATCCCCGGCGTCTCCCGCTCGGGCGCGACGACGACAATGGGGCTCGCCCTCGGGTACACGCGCCCGGTCGCCGCCGAGGTCGCGTTCCTGCTCGCCGTGCCGGCGGTGTTCGGCAGCGGCGTGTACGAGCTGTACCACTCGATCAAGGAACCCGGATCGTCCGTGTTCAGCGGCGCCGAGACCGCCGTCGCGACCGTCATCGCGTTCGTCGTCGGCCTCGCCGTCATCGCCTTCCTCATGCAGTACCTCAAGCGCGGCAGCTTCCTGCCGTTCGTGATCTACCGCGTGGTTCTCGGCATCGTCCTGATCATCCTGCTGAGCCTGGGCGTACTCCAGGCCTACTGACGCCGGGGCCCATCGGAATCGCGGCCCGGCGCGCCGGGCCCCTTGCCGTGCCCGTCACCGCCGCGGCGGAGATAGCGCTCGAACTCCTGCGCGATCGCGTCGCCGGAGGCCTCCGGCGAATCCCACGTGTCGCGCGTCTGCTCAAGCTGGTGGATGTACTCGGTCATCTCCTCGTCATCTGATGCCGCGGCGTCGATCGACGCCTCCCACGCGAGGGACTGTGCGGGGAGCTCGCCGCGCGGGACGACCGCGCCCGTGAGCTCACCGAGGCGGTCGAGAAGGGCGAGCGTCGCCTTGGGGGAGGGCGTGTGGCCGGCGACGTAGTGTGGCACGCTCGCCCACAGAGCGGCACACGGGATGCCGGCTGCCTCGGCGGCGGTCGAGAGCACGGTGAGGATGCCGGCGGGTCCTTCGTACGTCGGCTTCTCGAGCCCGAGCGCGCTGCGCAGCGCCTCGTTCTCGCTCCCGGCGAACACCGAAATCGGCCGCGTGTGCGGGACATCCGACATCATCGAACCGAGGGCGATGATTCCCGTGATGTCCTCGCGCAGCGCCGCGTCGATGAGCTCGGCGACGAACCCCTGCCAGGCGCGCGCGGGCTCGTAGCCGCTCAGAAGCCAAAGCCGGGCGCCCTCCGCGTGGTCGCCGTCTTCGCCGTCGGGGAGCGGACGCCAGAGGGTCGCGTCGGGCCAGACGAGGCGGCGGGAGCCGTCGGCATCCAGCCGCACCTGGGGCCGCGTGTACTGGTAGTCGAAGTAGAGCTCGGGGTCGACCGCGAACACCTCGCGGTAGGCGCTCGACTCGCGGATGTGCGCGATCGCTGCCGAAGCGGCTTCGCCCGCGTCGTTCCATCCGTCGAAGGCGACCACGAGAACTCGCTGACCCAGTTCGTCCACACCGCTCCTCATCGTCCGTGAACCGATCACCCTACGATACGCGCGGGCCGCGGGGAGCGGGTGGCGACGCCGTAGCATGGAACGATGTCCTCTCCCGGCCTCGCCTCCGCTTCCGCGCCGCCCGTCTCTCCAGCCCTGCCTGCAGCGGTGCTGTGGGACATGGACGGCACGCTCGTCGACACCGAGGGCTACTGGATGGATGCCGAGACCGCCCTCGTCGAAAGCTTCGGCGGCACGTGGACGCATGAGCAGGCACTCACCCTCGTCGGCAGCGGTCTCGATCGCTCCGGAGAGATCCTGCAGGATGCGGGTGTACGCATGACGGTGCCCGACATCGTCGCGCATCTGACCCGCGTGGTGTCCGAGCGCCTGGCCACCGACGGCAACCCTTTCCGTCCCGGCGCCGTCGAACTCCTGCGCGCGCTGCGCGCGCGGGGCGTGCGGACGGCCCTCGTCACGATGTCGCTGCGCGACATGGCGCTCACGGTCGCCGGCCAGATGGGGTTCGATGCGTTCGACCTCGTCGTCGCGGGCGACGACGTCACCCGCCCGAAGCCGTTCCCCGATCCCTACCTCCAGGCGTGCACGACGCTCGGCGTCGACCCGGCCGACGCGGTTGCGATCGAGGATTCTCCGACCGGCGTGCGCGCGGCGGCATCCGCCGGGGTGACGACGATCGGCGTGCCGTTGATGGTTCCGCTCGACGGGGCTGGGGCGCACGTCCTGTGGCCGACGCTCGAAGGACGCACGACCGACGATCTTCGCGCGGTGCACGCAGCGCGACGCACGAGCCGCGACGAGGTGTCCGCGTGAACGCCGACCTCCGCCCGAGCGGCCCGTTCCGCCTCGGCGACCGCGTCCAGCTCACCGGCCCCAAGGGGCGCCTGCACACTGTGACTCTCCGCGAACGCGGCGAGCTGCACACGCACCACGGTGTTCTGAAGCACGAGCAGATCGTCGGCCAGCCGGACGGCTCGGTCGTGACGAACTCGGGCGGTCACGAGTACCTCGCACTGCGACCGCTCCTGCGCGACTTCGTCATGTCGATGCCGCGGGGCGCGGCGATCGTCTACCCGAAGGACGCCGCGCAGATCCTGGCATCCGCCGACATCTTCCCGGGCGCGACCGTCGTGGAGGCGGGTGTGGGCTCGGGCGCCCTGTCGCTGTGGCTGCTTCGCGCGATCGGCGCGGAAGGTCGCCTCGTCTCGTTCGAGCGCCGCGAGGAGTTCGCCGATGTGGCCCAGGCCAATGTGGAGACGTTCCTCGGTTCTACGCCGGACACCTGGCGCGTCGTCGTCGGAGATCTCGTCGAAGAGCTGCCGTCGACCGTCACACCGGGCTCGGTCGACCGCGTCGTGCTCGACATGCTCGCACCGTGGGAGTGCATCGACGCCGTCGCCGACGCACTGACACCAGGCGGCGTCGTGCTCTGCTACGTCGCGACGGCGACGCAGCTGAGCCGCGTCGCGGAGTACATCCGCGGGACGGGGCTGTTCACCGAGTCCGAGGCCACCGAGACGATGGTCCGTGGATGGCACGTGGAGGGCCTCGCCGTGCGTCCGGACCACCGCATGGTCGCGCACACCGGCTTCCTCATCACGGCTCGTCGTCTCGCTCCGGGCGCGGTGCCACCGGACGTCCGCAAGCGCGCCCTCAAGAAGCCGAGCTACGCGGACGACGATGTCGAAGCATGGACGCCGGGCGCGGTGGGTGATCGGGAGATCACCGACAAGAACCTCCGCAAGCGCGTGCGCGAGGCGCAGCGCGCCGTCGACGGTGCACGCATGGCCGCGGGAAGCGCCGCAACCCGCGGCAGCGCAGACGCGGCTCCCGACGACGGAGCGGATGCCGCGCCCGACGTAGACTGATCCGGTGCTTCGGATCCCTGCCGTCATCGCCGTCCTCGGCCTTTCCGCTCTCACCCTCGCCGCGTGCGCGTCCGCACCGGGTTCCGCCGCGTGCGACCGCGTCGACTCGGACTCGTCGATCTTCGACGTCGTGCACTCGTCCGGCGAATTCGGAACGCCCGAGACCACTCTGGACGCTCCCGTGAACGTCGACGCGACGACCGTGCGGGATGAGACTGCCGGCGACGGCCTGCGCGTCACGTCAGATGACCAGGACGTGTTCTTCAGCGTCTCGATCGTCGACGGGGCGTCGGGTAAGGCGGTCGCAGCCGGAAGCGGTCAGATCCAGTCGCTGTCGGCATGGCGCGAGAACTACGCAGGTCTCGCTGACGCCATGATGTGCGCCACGGAGGGATCGCGCATCGTCGCGGCGATCCCGGCATCCGGGCTCTCCGCGCAGGCGGCCGAGAGCTGGGGCGTCGCCGCGGACCAGTCGATCGTTGTGACCCTCGACCTGACCAAGGTGTACCTCGCCGCCGCCGATGGCGCACCGCAGTACAACGATCGCCGCGGCATGCCCTCGGTCGTGCTCGCGCCGAACGGCCGCCCGGGGATCATCATTCCCGACGCCGCTGCGCCGACGGATCTGACCACCGAGACGCTCAAGAAGGGTGCCGGGGCGGAGATCACCGCTCAGGACACTGCGCGCGTCCAGTACACCGCGGTGGACTGGGGAACGCGGAAAGTGACCTCGTCGACGTGGGAAGACGGGGCATCGCGGGCCGTCACGACCGGTGCGGAGATCCCGTTCGCATCCCAGCTGCTCGGCGCGACGGTGGGCTCGCAGCTGCTGGTCGTGGTTCCCGGGGCATCCGCCGGTTCGTCGGCAACGGCATACGTCATCGACATCCTC